>JAJZOM010000025.1 GCA_021811505.1 Thermoplasmata archaeon
TTCCGACGTATGGTATGATGAACGTCATGTTTTCGGTACCAGAACTTATGGTTCACATGATGAATGGGGTGCTCATAGGTATGCTGTCGCTGATGATATTTGTCATGAGCCTGATGGGTGGCTACCGCAAATCAGCCATGTTGAGTGTCATAGCTTCAATCTCGATCTTCCTTGCAGGAATGAGCGGACTTGAATTCATATTGACCGGATTCCAAAATAATATCCTGTCTTTCACCATGTCATTGGGATTTGTAGTGGCAGTGATTTCATATGTTTTTCTGATCTATTCTGCATTAACAGATTCTCTGACACAATGCTTGCACCTATGAAAAACATCTTTAATTAAATCAGATTAAACGGATGTGGAAAGGAAAAATGTTCTTGTTCTGGGTTGCGGCATAGGTGGTCTAGCCGCAGCGAACATCCTGGCGGATAAGCTGAAGGGGAAGGCCAGCATCACGGTTATTGACAGAAAGCGGTATTTTCAGTTCCCCCCTTCTTATCCATGGCTTATGATCGGTAAGAGAACCCGGGATCAAGTGCAGAAAGACCTGGGTGTTCTTTCGGGAAAAGGCATAAATGTTGTTAACGAAGAGATAACTTCAATTGACCCGGTGAGAAAAACCGTTAAGACTGCTGTTTCGGAATACACTGGGGATTTCCTAATAATTTCCCTCGGCACCCAATATAATCCGGATGCTGTATCTGGCTTTTCAGAGTATGCCCACCACATCTATGACCTTGAATCGGCTGCATCATTCAGGGATGCCGTTGCAGGCTTTGATCATGGTTCAGTCGCAATTGGAATTTCAAGACTTCCTTTCAAGTGCCCTGCTGCTCCATATGAGGTGGCTTTCCTGCTGGACGATTATTTCTCGAGAAAGGGAATCAGGGAAAATATCCAGATCAACTTTTACACCCCCGAGCCCAATCCCGTCCCCTCGGTAGGACCTGAGATAGCGGACAAGGTTCTGAAGCTCCTGGGATCAAGAGGGATAAATTACCATCCACGGCTGAAGCTGAAGGAAGTAAAAAAGAATAATCTCGTCTTCGAAAGTGGTGAGACCATGGATTACGATCTCCTTTTTTCTGTTCCGCCCCATGCGGCGCCTGAACCTGTAGTGAAGGCCGGTATGACCGATTCCAGTGGATGGATTCCAGTTAATGTGAAAACCCTTGAGACAAGATTCCCCGAGGTCTTTGCGATCGAAGATGTTGCTTCTATCCCCACACCAAGAGGTTATGTACCATATCTCCCCAAGGCAGGGGTTTTCGCTCATGGTCAGGCAAAGGTTGTTGCTAACAACATTGCCAACGCGATAGCAGGAAGCGGAAAAATGAGAGATTGGGATGGAGAAGGAGCGTGCTTCCTGGAAACAGGCCATGGCAAGAGCGCCTTTATGAAAGGAAAATTTCTGGAAGAACCAAGACCGCTCATAGACTTCAGGGAACCGGGAAGCATATGGCATGTTCAGAAGGTTGCATTCGAAAAATACTGGATGAGGCACTGGTTCTAATGTTTCCTGAAATGAAGCATCAGAGTGCGGTGGTGATGTAGAATGAATGAGACATTGTTTATCCTGAATGATCCGCCATATGGTTCTGAAAAGACATATAATGCACTTCGTCTGGCACTGGCGATTGCGAAGAAACAGGATAGTGAGACGATTCACATTTTTCTTTTCGGCGATTCCGTTCTGACGGCGAAAAGGTCGCAGAAGGTGGCACAGGGGTATTATAATTTAGAAACAATGCTGAAAGGTTTGGCAACGCGGGGAGTAAAGATCAGTGCCTGTGGAACTTGCATGGATGCGAGAGGAATGAAGGATGAGGAGCTGGTTGATGGGATAAGTCGAGGATCCATGGATCAGCTTAGCGACTGGACTTTGTGGGCCGCGAAGGTTCTTGTTTTCTAGACCAAATACCGAAACTGTGCTGTTATTTTTTCCCTAATAACAATCAAGGGAAATCACATCTTGGCGACACAATATGCAGTTTCCGCATATCTCTAATATTCGAGAGGAACACAAAGTTTTCAAGCAGGTGGAGTCTGGCCACCACCTATGCACTCGTGATACTATCATCGGATATCCTTCACTTTTTCTTAGGTGGGAGTCTCGCTGGAATGGTAATAAATGTTGTAATTGGTTTTGCCTTTGTTACATTTACCAACCTCGCACATCCTCCTGCAATAGCCTTGACAATTTTCTCATACATAGCAGGAAATCCACTGGATTTCACAATTTCGTCTGTACCCTCCCTTGGAGCGTTGCTCGCAGCCTCTTTAATTACGGAAAAATACGGGTCATAGAATGATCTTTTGGCCCATCCAAATTTAATAATATCACTTTTCCGGGTTAAGCTAATGGATTATTTCACTGACCTGACGACAGAGTCAAGCATCTCATCCACTCTTTTTGCAAGGTCTATCAATCCTTTATACGGGGAGAAAAGCTCGACTGCGTTCTGTATCACGACATGCGTACTGCTGCTCCCTTCGTAGATGTAAATCCTTAAGGGCGGGATAATGCCAGCCCTGATGTCATTATCGAACACTTCCTTGGCGAGTTTCGGGTGGAAAACCTCCAGAATGGTGTTTCCTCTCGTATCTATGCCTATTTTCTTAAGATTTTCCTGCGCGTTTATAACTGATATGATTTTCAGCCCTGCCGCCTCTACAGAAGCTTTGACGGACTCCACTGTCTTATGAAAAGCCTGGTTAGACTGTACCTCTTTTGTACTCATTTTCTCACTCCATACAACATGACATCATCGATAAATCTCTTATGAATGACTGGGCAGCATTTTTTATACCCTCTGACATCGAAGGAAAGATGTGGCTCGTGGCTATTATGTCGTTGATTTTATAGCCATTCTGGACTGCATATGCCCCCTCTGTTATTATGTCAGTTGCGTTAGGTGCCATTATATGCATTCCAACTACCCTGTTGTCCTTAGGATCGACGGTGATTTTTATGAGGCCTTCTGTTTCTCCAATTATGCTGGCCTTTGTGAGGTTTGAAAGAGGAAAAGTCCTGCATGAACAGGACCCATTCTTTCTGGAGAATTCGTTTTCTGTCATTCCGACACCCGCAATCTGCGGGTAGGTGAAGACGGCCCAAGTTGAGGAATCATAATCGATTCTCAGATCCTCTCCGAACATGTTGCTCACTGCTATAACCCCTTCCCTGGCAGCAAGTGTTTCCAGAAACAGTCTCTTTGAAACACAATCCCCTGCTGCATATATTCCCGGTGAAGTTGTTTTCATGGAACGTTCCGTGAGCACCTGGCCTCTTGGATCCGTCTTGATTCCTGCCGCATCGAGATTGAGGGTGTCCGTATTGGGCAATCTCCCAGTTGCAACAAGGATCTCATCAACCTCAACTCTCTCCCTGCCTTTGTGCGTAATGACCTCCACTATCTTATTCTTGCTCGATTTGTGAACGCTGCTAACCCTTGCCTTCATGTAGAATTTCATGCCTTCCTTCTCCAGAAGTGCTCTGATGGCAGAACCTATCTCAGGCTCAGTCTGTGGCAGCAAGGAATCCAAAGCTTCAATAACAGTGACGCTTGAGCCGAAGTGCAGTAAAGCCTGCCCTATCTCCAGTCCAATTGCTCCTCCACCCACTATGGCAATGGATGAGGGGAGCTCATCAATACCCCATATTGTGTCGCTGGTTAGGAAACCCGCATCGTTGAGACCGTCTATGTTTGGAATAGATGGGCGGGAACCTGTGGCAATCAAGATGTTTGAACCTGACACTTTTCCAATCTTCTTTCCCTTTGGATCGCTTATTTCCACGGTCTTTCGGTCAGTGAATCTGGCAAGTCCTTCGTAAAGGGCAACATTTTCATAACTTCTCATCACATCTACATACTTTGACTCCCTCGCCTGCTTCACATAGGAGCGCAGTCCTTTCATCACGGCAGAGAAGTCATGAACCACATTGGTTTCGTAAATGCCCTCCATTTTTGGATGTTTCGGCCTGAAGACCCTGTGTGAAGCCTCTAGTAAGTACT
>JAJZOM010000306.1 GCA_021811505.1 Thermoplasmata archaeon
ATCTTCTCCCTGCTTTATCACTACAGTTCAATCTTGAGTTTCTCCAGCAGTTCCCTCTGCTCCTTCGTGTATTCCACATGGGAATGTGATCCGTTGGAATACACAACCTCCCTGATTCCGGAGATCGTCTTCATGACCCGGTCATAAGGGATGCCACACCTTGCTGCTATGATTGCCGCCATGGTGTATCCCAGAATGGTGAGGAACAGCCTCGCTCTTGTTCCTCTCTCAGAACGGGAGAAGAATGGCTCCAGATGCGGCTTCACATGGGAGAATGCTTTCTCAACAACATCCTTCTCCCTGTATGTCTTCAGTATGAAGTCAGCAGGGAACTGCGTGTTTGTGAACGGTATGGTGTAGCCGAACCTGCTGGTCTTTCTCTGAATAGCCTTGTGCTTCAGTTCATACATGAACCCGTTATCCGAATATTGTATGTTCATGAGGTTCCTGAATCCCTTCAGCGCTGATTCCACCGTTGCCATACGATCGCGCTGGGATCTGAACCTCCTCTTCATGAGGTCTGAGAGTGTTGCTTTCCGCTCCGACAGCTGTGCGTAAAAGGATTACAGCCTCTGCGATCTGAGGCGTGGAGAGAAATAGATCATATATCTTGTTCCCCTGATCCTCTCCTCCCTGTGGAATACTATCTCATTTCCGTACTGAAAGTAATTGCGGGAGTTCTCTATCCCGGCTGATCCATGTATCAGACCATCATGAATGGTGAGCGATGAGGGCAGTGCTCCGACGATGCTGTAATCCTTCAGATCCTTCGTGTTGTCAGCGCTGTAGAAGCCGCGATCCATGACAATCAGGATCGTAACGATCCCGTAATCCACCAGTTCTTTTGAGAATGCGGAGATGGTTGACACAGAAGGAATATTCCCTGACATTGGCCTGTGACGCACCGATATTCCATGTTTCCGGGTGACGGCAAGAACGAAGTTGATCTCCCTGTTCTCGCCGTTCATGTGGTAATAGTGGCCGTACTGCGCTAGTTCGTTATATGAACCATAATACCTTATTGCGCTCAGATCGTAAACGATCCCTGGCGATCCAAACTCATCCATGATGTATTTTGCCACGGATTTTTCAAGGATCGCAATGATGTCCGGATCATTGCTGCCCACCAGATCGATCAGATCGCGGATCTCCTTCTCCTTCAGATCCGGAATGCCTGTGTGCAGATGTATGGAATGATCAGGGCCGGTGATGCACTCAGCCGCAAGCATGACGATCTTCCTTGCAGGGTCACTGATCCTGGTCAGATCGTTTACGGCGATGGAATAGCGGTCAACGAAGCCGTAATCCTCAGCAACCCGGTAAAGGATGTATCCCGATGACTCGAGGATCTTCCTCACCGGGTCGGGTTCTTCGGAGCCTTTATGATCTTCTGACCGTCCATCTCTGTCTCAATGCCCAGGTATCTGGATTCCTGCTTCACCTTCCCCTGATCACGGTAAGATGTGATCTCATACAGATAGGTCCTGCCATTCTTAACCATCCTCCGAATATAGGTCAAGATAGTGATAAGTACACTACAAGATAAATAAATATTTGCTCAGGAAATTCCATAAAATACTGCATCAAACAAGGAATGTAGTGTTAAGAAAGGGCGAAGCCAGGTTAGAGATTAATATATTGAGACCTATATGAACAAGAAGTACTGTAAAGTGAAAAAGCCATGCGAACCTGTTCCTCCTTCATGGGTGCCCGACAGCAAGATTGGCCATTATGAAAATTATAACAAACTGGAAAAAAGCCTGACTTGCTGATAGTCTGAGATTGATCATATTTAATCTGGCAATTTTTTCTTTATCCGGTAATCCTTTCTTTTTGGTTATCTCCAGAAGTATCCTGACGCTATTTGGCAATAATATGGCAAAACCCTGTACAGTCAATATTATAACTACAATGATAGCAGCTACCACCCATGAAGAGAGTGGATTAAAGTAACCATCAATCTCTGCCAGATATATACCTGCGGTTATCGTAACCGCTGCCAAAGACGGCAGAAGAAAAACCGTTCTTGGCGTGAGTCTCTTCGCAATCTCTACACGCTCATTTATATTCAGCGTACGCATCAATCTGGCGAGAACCACACCCATAAATACATCTGTTCCCGTCCAAATGGCACCAGAAATAACGTGCACGTAATCCAGCAGCAAAAAGCTTTTATTTATCAATGAAACAATAAGTGCAGCAACAGGTATCAACGCAATCAGCAACTGCATCGTTATAACCTGCTTATTGAAAATTGCTGAATTCTCTTTCACAAATGCACTGTTGATAGCCCATCACCTGCCTTTATATACATATTCACTAGATAAAGTGTGCTTCCTAGTTGTCTGACATTAAAATAATCGATTTCAATGTATTGGCTGGTGATGTTCGTGCGTGCAACACCAGCCCATATGTCATGCAACAGGTGCATAAGAAAGTATTTTGTCGGCAGTAATCGCAGATGGGACCGGTATAACCGGTCCCCTGTGGATCAGGTATATGATCTCCTGAATCCGGGATTCCTACAGCACTGGAGGATTCTGCTTGAAGAGATCAACCGTGGGAAGAGGGGAAGACCCTTAAAAGGCATTTCGATGGCATAATCAGGGCAATAATGCTTAATCTCAGCAATTCCGTTGCAGAGGGTATAAACAACAAGATCAAGACTGCATTCAAGCGGTCCTATGGATTCAAGGCGATTCACATCATGCACCCTTCAGCCTGTCAATCAGCCCGCTGGCCTCTTTTCCCGTAAGCTCGTCAATGGTGACCTTCTTCAGTTTCGCGAGGTATTCACTCGTGATGCTCAGCTGCTTCCCGGAAGCCTGAAGATTCTTTATGAACTGGATCTGCTTCTTCGAGGCCGGGGTTTCGGAATTGTTTCCCGCCCCCTCTGTCCTGACGTTCCTCAGCATGTCAATGAGTTCTGAAGCCTCCTCCATCGCAAGGAAGTTCAGTCCCTCCTTTCCGTGCTCCAGAAGATACTTTTCCGATGCTTCCTTCCTTCCGGGATCCCTAACAAGGTTCTGCAGGTACGAGAGCTGCTTTCCCGTCAGGTACGATGATCCGGACTTGCCGTTCTCCACCCTGATCTTCTTGAGATCGTCGATCAGCTTGGAGGCTTCCTCCATGGTAAGGGCATTCACGCCGGATTTTCCCTTCTCCCTGATAAGCTTCTGGAATGCCTCCTCTCTTTCCGGAGATGCCTCCCGGAGCCTGTTTATGAAGGTGACCTGGCTTGTTGTTGGCTTGGAATCGATCATGAAATCACCCATAAATTCAGGATAGCCTGTGGAAATACCCAGTTTCCGAAAACCAGTTGATAAGCATTACCGTTGGAGGAGACGGTGAGCTTTCCACCGGAGCCGGTGAAAAAGAAGCTTGTGGAAACGTATTGGCTCGCACTGAACTCCTCAGCTCCGAAATAGGGGCCACCGGGAGGAATTGGCGGATAAACTGCGGTTCCCTGGTAAATGACCGGAACGAACAGGGCAAAAGCAACGGCAGCTATCACGGCGCAGTAAATCACTCTCCTCTTATGAATCATTTCTGCGCCTCCCTCTCAACCGCAAATAAATACGCGCACGCCGGCACCACGAAGACGTCAAAGCCTATGTTTATGACCGAAAACACCTCAAACCCGTAGAGGTGAAGCCTGACAACGGCAAGGGAAGCGCCGAGAAACGGCAGGATTATCCCGAGGAAATAGAATATTTTCACGGATTTAAAGAGCCCGATGGAAATGACAAGATAAATGGTTCCGAACACGATGCCGGCTATAAGGGTGGGTGCCGTAACCTTGAGTATGAAGAGCTGGAGGTAATGCACATATGCAGCAGTCCCGATGACGGATGCTGACGCGACCTCGAGATCCCTCGTTCCTGGTTTATTGAAAATACCCATCTGAATGATACCAGATTGTTTTACCCCAAAACGCCTAATAAATATTGTTACGGTTGTATGCCAGCAACTGGCAGTGCATCGGAGAGCAGAGCTACTTTCAAAGCATACCATTTATCT
>JAJZOM010000259.1 GCA_021811505.1 Thermoplasmata archaeon
CAGATACGCACTTCAGAGGATTCTGGAGAAACTGCAGAAAAAGAATATGGATTTCTTTGTGGGTCCCGAGTTTGAGTTCTTCGTTTTCAAAAGAGACAGCAACGGAAACCCAACCGCAATACCTAGTGACTACGGCGGATATTTTGATAATACGCCAATAGACGCTGCAAATGAAATAAGGCAGGACATCCTGAAACATCTCTATGATCTTGGATACCATCCTGAAGCAGCCCACCACGAGGTAGCTTACGGACAGCACGAAATGGATCTCAGATACGGCCAGGCTCTTGTAATGGCTGACAGGGTTGCCATGCTCAAGAGCATAATTAAGAACGTTGCACAAAAACACGGCATGTATGCCACATTTATGCCAAAGCCGATAAACGGAGTAAACGGTTCAGGAATGCACGTACACCAGAGCATAATGTCGGCGGGAGAGAAGGAGAATCTGTTCTACGACGCAAAGGCCAAATATGGAATGAGCGAACTTGGAATGCACTATATGGGTGGGATTCTTAAGAATATAAATCAGGCTTCAGCCGTTCTCGCCTCCTGGGTAAATTCATATAAGCGTCTCATACCCGGTTACGAAGCTCCGGTTTATATCTCATGGGCCAACAAGAACAGATCTGCGCTCATAAGAGTACCAGCGGGAAACGGCATGAGAAAGCGTATGGAACTAAGATGTCCCGATTCCGCTGGAAACCCGTATCTCCAGTTTGCAGTAATACTCGGAATGGGTCTCGACGGTATAGAACATAAAATCAACCCCCCGGATCCTGTAGAGAAGGACATTTTCCACATGACAGCGGCGGAGAGAGAGAAAAATGGCATTCAGTCCATGCCGGAAAGCCTCGGAGAGGCTCTGCACCATTTCAGAAACAGCAAGTTAATGAGAGAAGTGCTTGGAGACCATATTTTTGAGAACTTCATAACAGTAAAGCAGAGAGAATGGGACGCGTTCAGGTCTTATGTGACAACATGGGAACTGGACAGATATCTCCCTATACTGTAATTTTATTGAGAGAAGTCCCTTAATTTCTCTCTTCTTCTTTCTTTGACTCTGGCATACGAATATATTATCAACAGAGCTATTCCGCTCGGCAGTAGAACAAAGCCGAATATTGTGGAAACTAATGTCAGATAGCTTATGTCTCCAAGCGAAATGTCAACAACAATCTGAGAATTTCCGTTGTTCTTGATAAAGAGTGTCCAGTTTCCGGATGATGTGGCGACTATTACCTTTGAACCAGAATAATCAGAAACGTTCAGGTATCCAACATTGGAATTATCGGGTGATATAAGAAACGCAGAAACATTTATTCTTGAACCCTGTGAATTAATTGAGTACTCCAGATCGTCGCCTGCAGAAACATTGATCTTCTTTATTGTATGGACCGATCCTGGTCCTATCGTTACGTTGGTCTGTTTCGTGATTCCCTGTTCTATGGAGTAAACAGAGTATGAAAAGAGGGTTACTGACACAATGATCAGCAGTACCGCAAATTTCAGGAGCTTCTTTTTTCTTGGTCTGAACATTTTCAATCACACTTCATCCTTAAATTGCAAATTATAGATAAATTTCTATGTAACTTCAAGGACTTCCAGTTCATTACTAGTTTCCAATTCAATCGTGCCCACGTTCATCACAATTTTCATCAGATCGGCATGTTTCTCCAGAATTTCTTTCTGTCCCCTGATAAGAATCTTTTCAAGTTCTGCACTCATAGGGAGTTTTTTAGATGTTTTGAAGGCCCTGATGCCGGAAATTACGGAAATAACTTGGTCGATTTCCGTCTCGTGAACTTCCATGTTTTCTCTCATGAGTTTTTCCGGCCACCTCTCAAGGTGAATACTGTCCAGTTTTCTGATTTTCATTGAACTGTATATCTCCTCTGTTATGAACGGCATAATAGGTGCATATAATTTCATGATCTGAAGCAGAACATACTGGAGAGTTCCTACGGTATCTGCAATCTCAGCCTTGCTGATCATGTTTTTCTTGTTGGAAAGGCTCTTGGCGATCTCTAGATAATTATCGCAGAATGTGTTCCAGAAGAAATTATCAGTTTCTGCCCTTGAGCGGGAAAACTGATAAGTATCCATAAGTTGGGCGCAGAGTTCCACGAGGCGGTTCAATTTGCTGACTATCCAAACATTTACAGGATATTCGGGGTGATCCCAGTTTTCCGGTATGACGTTGTCCTCAGTGATCATCGATACAAGTTTTGCGGCGTTATAGATCTTGATAACAGTTCTTCTCCCACGGACAAAATCCTGTTCCTTTACCTTTATATCGTCTCCAGGCACGCTGGTGGACGCCCAGTATCTGACAGCGTCAGCCCCGTATTGTGTGATCAGGGAACCCGGTTCAACTATGTTCCCTTTGCTTTTGCTCATTTTCTGGCCATACGGATCGTACACGTTCCCGCTGATGAAAATTGATTTCCATGGAGCAGAATTGTCATGTATGCTTGAACGGACAATTGTTGTGAAAGCCCAGAAAGTTATTATGTCGTGACCCTGGAATCTCACATCCATGGGATACAGAAGATCAAAGAGGCCATCTGCTTCAAGGGCAAGACGCGGGCTCAATGAAGATGTCGCCCATGTGTCCATTACATCCATTTCAGGAATCACGTCGGTAGAACCACATTTATTGCACTGTACATTGTATTTGTTAATTCTAGGATCAACGGGCAACTGTTCTTCCGAGGCGAATATGGTATCTCCACAAGAGCTGCAATACCATACTGGAAACGGCACTCCAAGGAATCTTTGCCTTGATATGCACCAGTCCCATTTGAGACCATCAATCCAGTTATCGAGTCTGAGCCTCATGTGGTCGGGAAACCATTGCGCTGATGCCGCAATTTTCTTGAATTGATCCTTCAAATCCAGGTATCTGACAAACCACTGTTTGCTGATTCCTATCTCTACTGGAGTATTGCACCTTTCGTGAGTGTTCACAAAATGCTTTACCCTTTCAGTTTTTTCTATAAGATTCCTGGTCTTAAGCTCATCGATTATCTTCTTCCTGGCATCGTGAATATTCAGTCCCTTCAGAAATTTCGAGTTTTCGTTCAGCTTTCCATGGTCATCGAGAATTATTCTTGTTCCAGGGTTATATTTTCTCCACAGGAGAAGATCATTCTGATCCCCGAAGGTGCAGAGCATTTCTGCCCCGGTTCCTTTATCTATCGACACCAGTTCGTCGGCAATTATCGGGACATCGTATCCATACAGTGGAACCTTGATATTTTTGCCAATGTGTGATCTGTATCTTTCATCGTCAGGATTTACCATCAATGCAACGCAGGCGCCTATGAGTTCTGGTCTTGTAGTTGCAATCGTAATAGACCGCGTTTCATCTCCGAACCTGATATATACGAAGTCTGTGGATATGCTGGCATCTTTCATCTCGATCTGTGATATTGCAGTGGTACATGTTGGACATCTGACAACAGGGGCTTCCTCCCTGTAAGTCCTCTCATTTCTTACCAGATCAAGGAACATCCTCTGGGAGACGCGAATAGAAGTATCGGAAAAGGTCCTGTAATAATTCTCAAAATTTGCGCTGAAGCCGAGGTCGCTCCAGTTTTTTAACAATTCCTTCTCGGCTTTTTCACTTTCAATCATGCATAGTCTTATGAATTCCTTGAGTTCTGTCTTCTCCCCCTTTATTCCGAGCGACTTCTCTGTGAATCTTTCAGTTGGAAGGCCGTTATCATCAAAACCCCATGGGTAGTAGACGTTATATCCCCGCATGCGTTTGTAACGGGCGATGAAATCCTGATGCGGATATGAAAAGGCATGCCCCATGTGCATCTTGCCGGAAATGGTGGGCGGGGGAGTATCTATTGCGAACCATTTAGATCTGTCATCAACTTTCGGGTCAAACCGGTAAATAGATTTCTGTGACCAGTATGATTTCCATTTGTTCTCTCTTCCTGGGCTA
>JAJZOM010000044.1 GCA_021811505.1 Thermoplasmata archaeon
AGGCTGACCTGATCAATATTAGATGGTTTTTCATCCGAATATCCCGATTATGCCTGACACAACAAATCCGACACCTATTGAAGCGATGAGCAGACCCATGATCCTGCTGATGATCAGGGACCCCGTCTTTCCAAGTCTCCTGAACAGCGGAAGGGAATAGCGCAGTATGAAGTAGCTCACGACCATCACTATGGCGATTGCGATTATCACCAGTATCTTGTCAAGCAGGTCAACGCTCTTCAGGTTGAAGTAAATTATGGCGGTGGTTATGGAACCTGGCCCTGCAAGGAGAGGCGTTCCTATTGGCGTGACCCCAATGGCCTCCCTCTGATGCGATTCCTCCTGCTCATCCGCAGTCAGCTTTGTATTTGATGTCCTTCCCTGAAGCATGTCAAACGCAACCTTGAAGACGAGTATGCCTCCGGCAATCTGGAAATCGAAGATGTCTATGCCGAAGGCGCTGAAGATATAGGTTCCCACGAACATGAAACCGAGGACCATCCCTGCGGCCACGAGAATACTTTTCTTAATGACTCCGAGCCTTTCCCTTGTGGAATAGCCTTCGGTCAGGGACACGAGTATTGGAACCGCGCCTATGGGGTTCAGTATCGCGAATATGGCAGCAATCACCGTCAGGAAGAACAGAAGATCAGACAATGAGGGGTCAGGTTATGCAACTTTATAAGATTATTTTGTCGCGTAATTTTGAGGAGACGTGTCTTGATGGAGATCTGTATCAAAATTTTCAGAATATAGTATTCTGGAGATATTTGTCTCCGGAGCTGTCTCATGTGGGTTGTGCAGGATTATTTGTGCAATGTCCTGTTCAAAAGGTAATTTATACATGTTAACGATGTCTGGTGAATGGTTAATTACAATTTCCTCAAAAAATTGATGGTTGTCGGGGAGAGACACGTTCTGGAGGAAATAATAACCTACATCGAAAAAGCCAAACTCGCTGAAGAAAACCTCAAGGAAGCAATGACAGGTTCTCCAGAAAAAATAAAGCTGGCCAACATCGCAATCCGGGATCTTGAAAAAGAGGGCGATGTCATGACAATGAATCTCAAGCATGAGATCACCAATGGAGCTATAAGTTCCACTCTCATGAGCAACCTTTCCGAACTCATAGAGAAATGCGATACCCTGCTCGACACTTCCTACTTCATAAGCCGGGAAATCAAGAGAATGAACAACGCACTGGAAAATTATCCGGATACGGAAAAGCAGCTCATCCTGAAATCTTATTCCGTGTTCGTAAAGATGCTTGATGCGGATTCCCTTGCCCTTGATTCCCTGAAGGGAATGCTTCTCTCGAGGGATATCCAGGAGATGAAAAAATTCAGGCTTGCCATCGAAACCGATGAGGAGAAGGTTGACGAATACAAGGATGATCTCATCGATGATCTGTACAGGAAATCCACAAGTCTTTCATATCTCTCTTTTTCCCACCTGACCAATGTTGTGCACAAAGTTGATGATCTGCTGGACGACTGTGAAGATATATCCGATATAGTGTTGACAATTGTAACCTCTCTCACAAAATGAAAATATGATATTCTTCATTCTTGTCATAGTATTAACTGGCCTTCTGACGGCTTTTGTGGCCGGTAATAACCTTTCTGCCGCAGTTGGAACTCTCATAGGTGCAAGAATCACCAGCAAACTTGTTGGCCAGATCATCGGAATACTGGGATTCTCTTCCGGTCTTCTGCTCGAGGGCACATTCCTCAACAAGGCTGCCACGTCCATAATGGAGCGGACTCCTCCGATAGTTGCCTATGTTCTTTTCATATCCCTGATACTTTTTGTCGTGGCAACGTTCCTTCGCTCACCGCTATCCCTGACCATGGCCCTTGTTGGTACTGCAGTCGGTGTCTCTTTCAGAATCGGTTACAGTGTGTCAGGCGGATACATCCTGCTTCTTGTATCCGCATGGGTAGCCGCACCGATCCTTTCCATTCTGATTTCCATGTATGCGAGCAGGAAGATGAGCGATCACAATTTCAGGAACCCATGGAGGGCGGCATATCTGTCAAAGATTGCTCTGATAGTGATTTCATTTTTCACTGCATTCACTCTTGGAGCCAACACGCTGGGTCTCATAGGGGCTGTCGCAGGGATAACCCCGCTGATTCTCCTGATCATGGTGATTGGCATCATATTTGGAACAATGACACTTGGGGCTGGCGTGATCAAGAGGGTCGGAGAGGAGATGTATTCCATGAGATACTCAAATGCAATGATATCGTTACTTGTATCATCTGCAGCCGTAGAAGCTGCAACCTTTGTTGGAGTCCCGCTGTCGAACACACAGACACTTACTTCCAGCGTTCTGGGTACCGGTCTTTCATATAAATACAAGGCTATCTACCTGAAGCCTTTCCTCATAGTGGTAATCACCTGGATATTTTCCCCGTTAATTGGATTCGCACTGGGATACCTGTTCTGATCTTCCTGAGAATACTACTTTTTCTTGTATTTGATCAGTCCGCTCCTTCTCAATGATCTTGAAACTGACTCTGAAATGCTCGTGCCCGTCATAAACACGTAGATCAACATTACGAATATGTAACCGATTGTAATGTAAATCAAAAACGTCACAAGTACCGATCCGAGTCCCATCTCAAGAGCAAGAGACAACAGAATTACAATGAGAGCAATGGGTATGATCCATCGTATCACCAGCTTTCCATAATGCATCTTTTCATTGACGGGGACATCCCTCAGTTTCCATCTCTGTTCAAGGAGGTGGTTGATCTTGGAGGTACCCCCGTTCTCCTGTGATGGATCATCTTTCTTGTTTTCCAATGGGCACTCATGACTGTAAAAGAGATATAAATTTTTGCGATGACAGATTAGAAGGGGACTTGACCTGGAATGATTCCGGAGAGTCTCTTTTGCAAGTGCTATGTCAACTACTCCGAGCTAAAGCATCTGAGATTGAGGCTGTCTCAGAATGGTGCAATAAATGGGAATAATAAGTGGGTATTCCTCCCGGTTCCCCATGAAACAAAGTGCCTAGAGGAGAACAGCCCGGCAGGGTGCGCCGTCCTGTCCCATCTTTAATGGAAGACATACAAAATCGTAAGTTCCCGGAGTCACGTCCTTCAGGTAAAGTCCCTCCACTATGACAGCATCATTGGAGAGCAGTGTTATGTGCACTTCCCTGTTGCTGTGGAATTTTTCAACCGAAAGATAATCTATGCCGACCACCTTGACACCGTGCGCAACAAGTTTCCTGGCGCCTGCAAGATTCAGATAGGTGAAGTCCGTCCTGAACTCTGAATAAAGGCTGGAATTTTTTGTCTTGAACAGTACAATTTTTTCAACATTATCCGGGATATCGCTGGCATCTATTTCGTCTCCCCTGACCTCCACCACTGTTGCCTTTCCGATGAATCTCTCTATATCGATTTCTGATGCCTTCTTTCCATTTTCGATCATATGAAATGGAGCGTCAAAATGGGTGCCGCTGTGTGTCTCCATTATAACCCTGGTAATGTGAACCTTGTCTTTCCTGTAGGTCTTGAATTCGTATTCCTCGTATGGCATATCGCCCGGGAAAGTTATGATCCCGTTTTTCAATGGCAAGCTTATATCAATCATAGGAAGCAATCACTTCTTCGTACATAGCGTTTCTTTATGCCATCACTAAAAAAATATAATACAAACATTCCTATAGGGTCGTGTCTCTTAGGAAGCGCGCCACTGTAGCTCAGTCGGCAGAGCAACTGATTTGTAATCAGTAGGTCGGGGGATCGAAACCCTCCAGTGGCTTTCTCATCCAGTCAGTGAATCTCTCGCCTCCCAGCATATTTTCAGGCTGAGGTGAAATACACCGCGTTTCATGAATCTCCAAGATTTCTCCTCAAAAAGTCTCAGGACACGGTGGCGCCCATGTTTTCGGCAGCTTCCTTTATACCCTGCAATATTTTTTCTT
>JAJZOM010000148.1 GCA_021811505.1 Thermoplasmata archaeon
AACCTTCCATGTATTTTCACACACATTATATCGGCCTGCCACTTCTCATCAGGGGACTTTGCTCCCTCAGGATAAGGGAATCAAAGATTGAGAAGGCAAGAATATTAAGGAGGGAAAGAAATATGAAGGAACGAAAGGGAGGTGAAATGGCAGGAACCGTCTCATAATTCTTTTCGTAAATTGCCCAGAACTGTGAGAAACAGTACAGTATCCTTCATGATTACACAACTTTTGGGACGCTATGAAAATCGCAGTTTTCACAATTCCATGTAGTATATTGGCGATTTCAAAATAATAAATATCCTATTAGAAATGGAAGGGATCTGGCTATAGAAATTGGACTAGTACTAATACGTTCGCGAATCTCTATATTCTTTCTCATATGTCTGCTAAAGTACTTTGTCTCTGTGTTTTCTATTAGTTTCAAAACCCTCTGCGATTTTCCATACCGATGATATTTTTTTAATATCTTGATCAAGGAATCATCCTCAAAGTGATTGATTAGCCAATCATCTGTAAGTCCCAAGCTTTTCCCAACTTTTCGTCCTTCTTCGAAGATCAGATGATGCTCTCCATATCCAATTTTGTCAAACAAATCTCCAAAATTCTTCCTGATTCTGTTGAAAGCATGATCAAGAACCCCCCTTCTGTAGAATCTTGGTAATAAAAAAGCTAATGTTTCGCCATTCAACCTCTTAAACTCTGATATGCTAATTTCAGTAAGTTTTCTAGCCTGTTCCACCCAGAAACCCTGCCCAATGCTATTTTCTTTAATGATTGTCATATCATAAATCGAATATTTCTCTGAGAGTATTTTTAAGGCATTTTCTCTAAGAGGCCTTGTGCTGTCTAGGATAAGGCAAAACTCACCCTTTGAATGTAAGTGTGATTGATAGCGAGCTGCCAGAAAAGGTGTATGTTCTGGAAGAATAACTGTTTTACAGCCATAGTTATCTAGAAGGCTTTCAATATCTCTTTTACCAGAACTGTCAGCGCACACGACTTCATAATTGCTGAAATTCTGCTTTCTTATGGATTCCAGCGTCTCCTTTAGATATGGTTCTCCTCTAGAGATCAATTCTATGGAAATCAATTCGGGAGAGTATCAATTTTGTACAATAAACATTTCTGGTTCTTCCCCTTTCGCGTGGGTAATTTTATCAATTACCTATAGGGTTCCCAAACATTCGTCAAATAACGATATCTATTATTTTCCTCTCTGATCTGTGCCTGATTTGATTGACTAAGACAATGCAGTTATATGCTACTATTTTTCGACTATTGCTGCATCATAGTTCCTGTTACGCACATACCAGATAAGCTCAAAGTGCATTCTCTCCTCTAAAATGGAAATATCTGATCTATTTCCCATCTCAATGATATTTTCTAAAAACCCTATGGCATCTTAAACACCATCAAAACTAAATTATTATGATCATGTTCCCAGGAATCCGTATTTCAGCAGATAATCTATATGATTTTTTCCCGAAGGTTTTATTCATGCGATCCCGATCATTATCTATGGACATAATGAATTACGGTCTCCGCGAGAAATATGAACAGTTGAAGAGGTTTGGTGACAGGCTTTCAGACATGAAGGATATAATAGACTGGGATCGGATCAAGCCTCTCCTCTCTGATCTTTACAGAAACGACACGGAAAAAGGTGGCAGGCCAAACTTTGATCCAGTATTCATGGTGAAGATCATGTTCCTCCAGTCCCTATACGGTCTTGTTGATGAGGCCATGGAGATCGAGCTCTACTCAAATATAAGATTCATGAACTTCCTTGATTACCCGGAATCCGTGCCGGATGCAAGAACCATCTGGCTGTTCAGGGAGAGGATAGCCAATAACCACAAGGACAAGAAGATCTGGAAATCGATCTGGAAGCAGTTCCAGGAGAAGGGAATAACGGTCAAGAAGGGCACAATACAAGATGCCACTTTCATTGAATCTGATCCCGGACATGGGAAAGCCTGAAAGGGCGACGGGACGATACCGGTTGATCCTGAATTCCCTGAGAAAACGCATGATCAGGAAAAACCGGAAACTGAGAGATCAAGAAGGAAATGAAGGCTGCGAAGAGGATCGAAAGAGAAAGGAAGAAGAAAGAACGGAAAGATGAACGCAGGAATGCGAAGACAAGGAGATCCAAGGATGCCACATTTCGGGCACAAGCTGCATACCGGGCAGTGTGTGGAAAATGACATGATACATAATTATGCCGTGACAACAGCATCCGTTCATGATTCGCAGATAGGCCTGAGCATACCCGGCATCGTAAATTACAAGGACAAGGGATATTTTGGCGTTGAAGGAAGGGGGATAGACGCAACCATGGATAGATCCCTGAAGGGATACAAGCTGCCTGTGGAAAGCATCCGCCGGAATATGAGAATAACAAGGAAGCGATCCAGGGGTGAAAGACCATATTCCGTCATCAAAGCAATATTCCATGGTGGTCATGTCTTCGTTACCACTATCCCAAGGGTTCGGGTAAAGTGCATGTTCATGTGTCTTGGGCACAACCTCATGTGCATGATAAGGATGAAAAGGAAGGGGATCATAGCGTAAGCAATCGAGGTTTGAATAAAAACGAGCAACAAGATAAAGAAAAATAACGATTTTGCATTGGCTCAGACATTCAACTGTCTGAATTCAGTTGAAATGTGAGGGCATAAGCAAAATTAATAAGTTGTTAGAAATGGTCCGTTGTTTCATGGGATCAGCCACCATAATAACCTAACCTCGTCCCGTTTTATCACTACAACTCTATCCTGAGTTTCTCCAGAAGCTTCCGTCTGTTCCCTCGTGTATTCAGCATGGGAATGAGAGGCATCTGAATACACACCCTCCCCTATTCCTGAAATTGTTTTGAGAGCCTGGTCGTATGATATGCCACACTTCTCCGTTATCATTGCGATGAGAGTGTATCCCAGTAACGTCAGGAACAGCCTTGACATTGTTCCATTTTCAGATCTGGAGAAGAAAGGTTAAAGGCGAGGCTTGATGTGTGAGAAAGCCTTCTCCTGTATATCCTTAGAAGCTCATTTGCAGCTATGTTGGTATTTGTCATCGGCATCGTATATCCGAACCTGTTTGTTTTGCGTTGTATTGCCTTGTGTTTCAGCTCGTATGAGAATGTCATCTCGCTGAAATCATACTTCACATCCATTAAATTGCTAAACCCCTACAGTTCCTCTTAAACAGTTTTTACCATATCACTATGTGACCGGAACTTCTTTCCATTAAAGACATCAAGATCCTTCTCAACCAGTTCTATCAGAGACCGAAGAGACGGATAATGGATATTGTTGTTTGACGAAACATGGGACACCCCGTATATATACTGGAAAGATACTAAAGTCTTGGATGAAACATTTTTCATGGAACTGGTTAGAACGAGTTCCAGCAAAGATTATATCATTTGCAACGCCTTTTCTAGTTCTCACGGCTATCCTCTGTTCCACAATGATGTGAGCATTTTGGATATTGATGATGATTTTTCCTATTTTTCTCCGGGGTTAAACTCCGCAAGCTTGGACCAATTTTTGTATTTCTTTTCTATGTAGTAATCAAGGCTATATTTGCTTGGGCCAAAAGCGCCATTTATCAGTATGAGCAGAAGAAATACAAGCACATAAATTATGCTTGTACCTATATCGGTCGCACCGTATATGTAAAAACCGCCGAAAGCCTCTGGTACAGACCAGATAAAGAAGCTGAAGATTGCCCCAAGGATATAGACAACTTTCCTCATGAAACCAAATAGTATTGCGAACGCAAGTAGCGTCTCAGCTAAAGCAATAAACAATGCAAACAGGTAAGGATCGTGGGAAGTTACATTGATAGAAAAGGCGTTGCAAATGATATAATCTTTGCTGGAACTCGTTCTAACCAGTTCCATGAAAAATGTTTCATC
>JAJZOM010000108.1 GCA_021811505.1 Thermoplasmata archaeon
TAAAATCAGAGAGTGAGATAAGTGAGGTGGCCTTCGTATCAGTACTTGCGTTTTCTATTTCACCCGCGATTGATCATGTCAATCTCAGAGAAGAGAGAAAGGCTCCTGCGGTTTCCACTTCCGGGACATTTGCATATATTTCTGAGTTCACCTCCGGTGGTACTTATTCAGATTATGGCTGGAATTTAATCAGCGGTCATGCATCAATAACAAATCATGTTCAATATTTTGGAGAACCGTCTCTTGTGCTAAGTAATGGCGCATCTTTGATCACCAGCGAAAACATCACCCCAGGAGACCAGTTCGTCTCATTCCAATTCGCGGTTAATGCGGTATCCGGTACCGGCACTTTTGCAATAATAAACTCGATGGGAAACAATATAGCATCAGTAAGTGTATCTGGCTCAACTGTAACAGTTACATCTTCTCAGAACAAGATTTCTGCAACAGGATCTGCGCCACAAAATTCTGCCTATCCTGACGGCTGGGTTTATGTATCGGGAAATCTTTACAATACCAGCACGAACAAACAGTTCAGCTGGACATTACAACTATTCGTTGACCAGACCATTTCAGTCTTTGCAAACCTGAGCGATCCGCTTGGGTACTCCTACGCAGGTCTTCAGCTTTCGGCCAGCAGTGGTCATGCCTACTTCACTGATATCATATTCACAACTTATGATATCCCAACCTATCTGGCTGGATACAACAACATGGAGGGTTATGGTCAGGGTTCTGGCCTACTGGTTTCTCTGCTTCATCCATTTACAATTCTTCATGCAAATATGATACTGAACAGTTGGAATACCCTCCAGAATGGAATTCTCAGTTTCCAGATCAATGCGATGAATTACACGGGAACACTCAGATCGACCTGTGTCGGATTTTTCCAGCTTGGAATAGATCTTGATCCCAATGGCACTATATCTCCATGGTATGTTGAAGGTACAAATTGTGTTGCTCATTACTTCCTCAACTCGAATAACCCGGCGGTGCAGCCGGGATTCAAGACACCAACCGGTACAGAACTTGGTCTCACAATACAGGACATCACTTCAGCCAAAGAGATAATGTTCCAAATAATCGACTTCAGCGTGAGTGGTCAGGATAGATACTGGAACGCTACAATACCCTACAGTGGAAGTGAATTCTATGGAACGTATACGCAGCTTGAATTCCAGCCAGTTGCGGAGCCCCAGATTCTTGACTATCATTTCTCGGGTTCCATATACAATATGACTTATGGGTCGGCTATATCCTCAATGATTCCGCTGAACAACAGTTATATGCTCCCCTTCACCCTTGATGCCCCCTCAACATGGAGTCTCACTTATTATAATGGGCAGCAGGACGGATACCAGCAGATTGCATGAGCTCAGCATAGTTCAAGGAGTTTATGCAATTTACGGAACATAAATCCTTTTATTTTTTTGTTGAACACTTAAGGGTGGAAAAATGGGGACCCAACTGCCAGCAGATACTGAATTTCTGGTATATGCTGTATTCAAGAGTTACAGATGGGGAATATGAAAGGAGGAAAAGGTGTCTGTGATTAGACTTTTAAAAATTTTGTTCCGTGTTAATCATACATTCTAAGCACGTTCAGTTCAAGCTTTGAGTATATTCTTTAAACCAAGCGCGACTTCCGCAAGCGGTGCACACCCCAGATCATTAAAAATTTCCATGGAGTTGTTCAGGGAGTCATTGGTGTTCTTCAAGTCGTTTTGTTTGCGATATAGTTCTGCCATAAGCAAAAGCGAGATACCGAGTTCAAATCTTAATCCAATGCTTTCAAAAGTCTTGCAAGACTTGTTTAACAGATCTATCGCTTCAGTGAATATGCCCTTCATAGCTAATATCAGGGATTTGGCCCTGCTGTAGACAGCATCCATCCACTCCTCGCTCACAATCTCAGTATATTTCTGCAGTTCCTCCAAGTAATATTCAGCATTTTTTAAATCGGATCTCTTGGAATTCAATTCAACTCCGATGGAAGCCAGTTTGATCAAGCCAGGAAGAGATTCGTCATAAACACCAATCTCCTTTAACTCTCTGTAACTTTTATCAAGAGTGGACAAGGCCTCGTCAAGCCTGCCATTGTGCATATAAATGAGGCATATCTCAGGGTAGGAGTAGCTTTTGAACTGCAATCCGCCCTTCTCTTCTATTGTCTTAAGCATCTCAATCGCCCTGTCCGAATCGCCGCGTTCTCCTGTAATGATTCCTTCAGAGAGTTTTAGGTAAGCGGAAATGTGAGAGAAAGATGCAACCTTTTCCTTAGAGATTTGAGCTATATTGGTAATCGCCTGATTCCAGAGTCCCTTATGAATCAGTATAAAATAGACCTCTTCGGCCTTATTATACCAGTAGTACAGTTTGCTGTTGTATTTTCTGGATAGTTCATAGCATTTGTTGAATTCGTTTTCTGACAGGTTGAAATCTTTCTTGAAATCAACGTAGAAGTTTGCTAGGTAGTTATGAGCAGCGATCACGACATCGAAAAGCTCCCGTGAGAGTTCTTCTTCAACGGCCATTGCCTCCTTGATTATGGTACGCATCAGTTTCTCATAATTATCCAGATCTTTTTTCCCTTTTATCTCAGTCACATATGAAAGGATCAATTTCTCAGAAAACAGGTGCTGTACCCCATTCTCATTACCTATCGTTATCGCTCTTTCAAGTATTTCTCTGGCATTTTTAAAATCTCCAATGTACCAGTATGTGTTTCCCAGGGCCCCCAACAGTTTTACGAATTCGGAAACGTTGTTGCTGGAATAGCTGAAGTTGTTTACGAAATTTAATATTGTTTCTGGGATTGAAGTAGTCCCTCTAAGACCAAGTAGAGCATACCTCAGGCATCTTATCTGGGGCAAAATGTCACCCAGTTTTCCATACAGGTTGGCAGCCTTAACGGAAAAAGAATAATTTTCTGATTCATTCCCGAGCTTGGAATAGCAAAAGCCAATCTTTTCAAACAATTCCGCCTTTACTCTTTCCCTGTCTATCTCTGCTGAATCAGAGGGTATCATTTCAAAAATATCGAGCACTTCGAGGAATTCGTTGAGAGCTTTATCGTATCCATAAGACTCGATCCAGTGGTTTGCGTGTTTTATCTTGAATATAAGGGCCTTTGTATAATTTCCCCCCTCCAGATAATGCGAAGCTATTTCAGAGTAAAGGTCCTGTTTCTCCTGACCATATTTTTTTTCAAGAATTTCAGCGACTCTTAGGTGATATCTCTTCTTCATTATCATACTGAGTTCCGTATAGAAATAACTCCTGATTTGTGGATCTGAGAATCCCATAAGTGAATGACCCAGCCTTCCCTTGACCTCCAGAATAATCTTTTCTTTTAGGAGTTTTTCGAGAAGGTCAAAGAAGGAATCCTCATTTTCTATTCCAGAAGCTCTCTGCAGAACTTCAATATCGAATTCCTCCCCGATTATCGAGGCCACTCCTAAAAGGTTCTTGGCATTCTCTTCAAGGTTTTTGGTTTTGCTTTTTATCATGCTCCTAATAGAGGAAGGTACTTCAATCTCCTCTACTTGGGTTATATCCCAGCGTCCATCATCCATTCTGAACACATTCTTGTTTTCAATCATCAGTTTAAGAATTTCCTCTATAAAGAATGGATTTCCACCGGCCTTTGAGTATACAAAATCGACCAGTTTATTTGATATCTGGTTCCTGTTGGCGCCCACGAATCCGGCAATCATAGAGGCCGTATTATCCTTATCAAGGTTCACAATCCTCAAAACTTCCATCAATTTATCCCGGGATAATTTCCCAATAATATCTGAAAGGAAAGAATCTTCAGCCGGCTCAGAACTTGTCAGCAATATGAGCACAGGAAGATTGTTCAAAAATTCTGAAAGATGATCCAGCACTGCTA
>JAJZOM010000258.1 GCA_021811505.1 Thermoplasmata archaeon
TAAGAAGGGTTACGGAACTCTTCCGCAGGTACGGAAAGGCATTTGTTCATGAAAGCTGGAATAAGTCAATAGAACATACCAATAGGCTGTCTCTCCTTGAACTGAAGAACTGGAACAAAGGTGTCTTTGAAGCCATCGATTATCTTGAGAGGAATGACGAAAAGGTACCGGTCAGGGTAAGTCTGGAGGTGAAAGAAAACGGAATTAAAGCGGACTTTACAGGTTCTTCAGACCAAGTTGATTTCCCTATAAACGCCGTCATAGGTGTCACATATTCTGCAACTGCCTTCGCGATCAGGAGCTTCATGAAATCAGAAATACCTACCAACGAGGGATTTTACAGAGTTCTGGAGATAATAGCCCCTGAAGGATGTATAGTGAACCCAAGGAAACCAGCTGCTGTATCAGGAGGGAACGTAGAAACCACGCAAAGAGTGGCCGATGTGGTGCTTGCTGCCCTTTCGAAATGCATGCCGGACAGGGCTGTGGCTGCATCCTCCGGAACGATGATGAACATAATGATGGGCGGCCGCAGGAAAAACGGGAAATTCTGGTCATATTACGAGACAGTAGGAGGAGGAAACGGCGGAAGACCGACAGGTCCAGGGGTTTCCGGTGTCCATTCAAACATGACTAACACCCTAAACACTCCTGTAGAGATCGCTGAAAAGGAATACCCGCTGCTTTTTACAACATACAAACTAAGGGATGGCAGCGGAGGCAAGGGTCTTCACAGTGGTGGAGATGGTGTTATAAGGGGTTTTAAAGTCATGCTGCCAACAAAACTATCCATAATAGCTGATAGATTCAAGGTCACCCCGTCCGGTGCTCATGGCGGAGAATCTGGAAAAACCGGGGAAATAGATATAATCCATAATGGAGAGAAGAAAGAAATGCCAAGCAAGTTCTCGTTTTCCCTGGACTCCGGTGACGAAGTGATAATTAGAACGCCTGGTGGGGGCGGCTTCGGCTCATTGCCCCACAGACAATGAGACAACTGGGAGACATCTAACACTGAGGTCAAGAAATAATCATCTGAATGCGAGTTTCCCTCCACAGTAACAGGTTGATTTTCTGAATGAAAATCTTAATCTGTGCGGAATGTTATTAAATACCTGTGAAAGGTTCGGATGCGATTCTTGAAATTCTGCAGAAATATTCCGTTTCAAACGTTTTTGGCCTGATTGGTGAGACTTCATTCCCATTATACGAAAGCTGGGAGAATTACCATAATATTAAGCATATATCTGGCCGGGACGAGAGGAATCTTGCAATCATGGCAGACGGTTATTCCCGTGCTGGAGATATGCCGGGGATATGTGAAGTTCCCGGGGTAGGAGCGTCATACATCCTTCCCGGAGTGATAGAAGCATACAATTCCGGAGTGCCCATGATAATTTTTTCCAGTGATATCTCTACTAATTCTGAGAAGAGAAATTTCCTGACTGAATATGACAAATCTCACTTATTCAGTAAAATTACAAAGGAATACATTTCAATTAATTCTGCAGAAGAAATCCCCAGGCTTCTGAGGCGGGCATTCAGGATTGCGACCACAGGGAGAATGGGGCCAGTTTTTGTAAGATTCCCAATGAACGTTTATTCTGGTGAAGTTTCAAGGGAAGAGTTATTCGCACAGGAACAATTTTCGCATTACCCTGCACTCCGAACCTCCCCTGAAGATTCTGTGATGAAGGATGCGTTGAAACTCTTAGCCAGAAGTTCTAGGCCGGTAATGGTATGTGGACAGGGGGTTTTACTTTCACATGCGCAGGAAGAGGTGATGAAGTTCTCTGAGATGCTTCAGATCCCTGTCGGTACAACAATATCCGGAAAGGGATCTTACCGGGAGACGAGTCCACTGTCAATTGGAGTGGTAGGAAGCAGAGGGGGGACAAAATTCTCCAATGGTATTCTCGACAGTGCAGATCTCATCTTCTTTGTGGGAACGAATACAGATTCAGCATCCACATCCGAATGGAAGCATCCACCATTCAGGTTGACGAACAGGGGAATAATACATCTGGATATCAGCGAGGCAGAACTTGGAAATAATTATGCTACTGATGTCTTCCTCTACGGGGATGTAAAACTAACACTCTCAAGAATGATGAAGCTTGCGTCTGAAGATCATTTGGGTAGAAAGAGTCCTGAAATCACCAGTGAGAAGAACAACGCGGAAAAACTGATCAGTGATCTGGCAGCATATAATTCGACTTCAGTCAACCCTGTGCATCTTGTCAAGAGTCTTGAAGCAATAGTCCCTGACAGTTCGATCATCACAGCAGATCCGGGAGTGGGGGCAATATACAGTTCGGCTTATTTCAGAGTAAGAAAGCCCGGAAGAAAGTTCATTTTCAACTACTCAGTCGGTGGTCTCGGATTTTCACTGCCGGCTGCAATTGGAGCATATTTTGCAAAAAATACCAGCACAGTTTGCCTTACCACAGACGGAAGCTTTGGGTTTTTCCAAGGCGAACTGGAGACAGTTAGACGTTACGATGCAGACATTAAGATAATTCTGGTGAACAACGGTTCATTCGGCTGGATACGCGCCACTATGGTAACACAGTTTGATAAAGTTATATCAGGTACTGATTTTTCCGAGGTGGATTACTCAAAGATTGCATCCGCCCACGGCATAAGATACGACAGGATAGAACGGGATTCAGAGGTTGCGGAGAAAATCAGCAAGGCGTTTGCCGAGGAAGGCCCCATACTGATAGAGGTAATCGCTGAACCAGAGGACAGGCTTGTTCCTCCAGTACCGGAATGGGAACAGGCTGCCAGAAAACATGGAACTAAATATATGGGTTAATAATTTTGCAATTCAGAATCGCAAACTCTCTATCCCGACATTGCGATTTGAAACACCCAGAATATCTGTTTCTATCCTTGAGCCGTCATATAGGGATACTGCTTCCTCTCCCGTAAGAATGCCGGAGACAATTCTACCTAGAGCATCAGCCTTCATTACTCCGGCTCCGCTACCCCCAGTTGCTATTATGGCATTCAATGCAGGGAAAATGTAGGGTGTCTTGTCCTGAGTGTTCAGGGAATAATATCCGGTCCAACTACCGGAGACCTTGAAATTGGAATATGGTTTCAGGTAGGCCTTGAGTATTGGAGCAATGTGATTCTCGAATAATATCCCGCTGGGGACAGTATATTCGATCCTGTCATTTGGATCATAGGAGAAATGCGGCCCCACTTCCTGATCAGACGTGGTTCCTGATGTGCTGACCCAGAATGAACCGTTTTTTGGATAAGGTCTGAGGTATATGCCATGTGATGGAAGAACGGTAAAGGGAAACACTGATTCATCATTCAGGAACTCATATGAAGAATGGACAAAATTTCGAATATCTTCACCAGAGGTCTGGAACACGTCCCTCCTTTTTGGACGCATGTGGCTATCTATCCCAAGTGGATCGAGGAGCTGTTTTGTCCACGCGCCGGTGGTGATTATAAACCTGTCAGCCTTTATTTCCCCGACATCCGTGATAATCGATCTTATTCTCTTTTTCTGCCAGAGAAATGGCTCCCCGGGGTATTCCAGCGGTTCCTGTGGCGACACCTCCAGGGACTTTACTTCACTCTGGAACTTGAACCTGACTCCAAGTTTCACGCACTGCTCATAATAGAAAGATGAGAGCAATTCTATCTCAAGTATGCCACAGTTTCTTCCCAGAACTCCCACTTCAATGGGATCAAGACCTAAAACTCTGGATTCAGTTTCATCCAGCTTGAGATTCAACTGAGATATTTCAGCAAGCCTGTCTTGCTCAATTATGTCTATCCTAGTGAGTTTAGAAAGATTATCCAGTGCTTCAAGTGTCTCAACTTTCTTTCTGCTCATCAGGAACATGTAGCCTATGTATTTCATGT
>JAJZOM010000299.1 GCA_021811505.1 Thermoplasmata archaeon
CATTCCTGCCAGTATGTCGGCTGAAAGATTCAACGTAATATTGAAGTTAGGTATGTTGTAGGACACATACTGGTAAGAGATCATAATCGGTATGTTCATAACGTAAGGATTGGCACTTGCGACACCTGGCGGGAGATATGCGTCTGATGCCCCTATTATCGCCGTTCCAGCTATGACGCTGGATATACCGGTCCCGCTTCCTGTTCCTGCAGTTGTAATCGTTGCATTCGTGTAGTTGGCTGCCCAGGCATTAAACACCGGATACAAAAGAGTTGAACCTGTTTCGCTAATCGTCACTTTCTGTGATCCAGGCGTGCGTACATTTAGTTCGTAGGCAGTTAAACCGCCGGCTACGATAATTATCGCTACGACTATCACCATCGCTACATTTCTGTTATTCATGTATTATCTACTGTTGTATATGCGCCAAAAAATATATACTATTCCTAAATATTATATATGTAACTGAGGATACAATATATCAATATATTTTTTATATATTAACGCTTATATACAGGAGCAAAGAGGAACACCCTATTGGCAGAATTGCCATAACGCGCATCTTTGTGGAGATATCGGGCAACAGGAATCAAATGCTTGTTTGTGAGGTAATAATTTTAACGTCATATCCTATTTCTCCGTATCATGATAATTATAGATGGCGAAAACCTGACTCCTGAAAAAGTTATGGCGGTGGCACGCGATCTGGAAGAGGTCAGCCTTTCCGGCGAAGCTCTGCTGAAGGTTCAGAAATCACGCCAGTCGCTGATGAATCTAGTGAATTCCGGCCGAAAAATCTATGGAGTTAACACCGGGTTTGGAAGCCTCCTCAATGTTGCAATTAAGAACGAGGATGTGGTCAGGCTCCAGTCCAATCTTATCAGGAGCCATGCATCAGGGTTTGGTGAAAGGCTATCCGATATTCATGTCAGGGCAATGATGATCGTCAGGGCAAACAGCCTCTGCAAGGGTTTTTCCGGAGTGAGACCGGAGTTGATAGAGATGCTGATATTCATGCTGAACCGGAGAATTCATCCGGTCGTTCCGAGATTTGGATCGGTTGGTGCGAGTGGTGATCTCGCGCCACTGGCTCATGTTGCGCTCGCAATGATGGGAGAGGGATTAGTCACTTCCGGCACGGAAACTAGAGATTCCGGAGAGGTTCTTGCTGAGGCGGGAATTGGCCCGTTCTCATTCCGGGAAAAAGAGGGTGTTGCATTCATTAACGGAACCTCAACAATATCGGGAATCCTCGCGGTTGAATTTGTAAGGTCCCTGGAAATGTTCCAGGATGCATTATCGTCTGCTGCACTGAGTTTTGAGGGATTGAGAGGGACGGATAAGGCATTCACTTCATGGGCCGTGGAGAGCAGGGGACATCCGGGACAGAAACTCGTGGCAGAAATTTTCAGGAACGCACTGAAAGGAAGCAGGAATATAAAAAACGCAAGCACCGCGAAAGTTCAGGATCCATACACACTTAGATGCATCCCACAGGTATACGGAGCAGTGCTTGATACCCTTGAGTACGCAAGGAAGGTAATTACGATTGAAATTAACTCCGTGACAGACAATCCGCTCATAAACGGAGACGACTATGTCTCTGTGGGAAACTTCCATGGAGAGCCGGTTGCATTTGTCAGCGATTTCCTGGCAATAGCCCTGACAGATCTTGGAAACATGATAGAGAGAAGACTCGCCAGGATAACCGATTCAAACCTCAGCGGTCTGCCTGCATTTCTCATACAGAACAGCGGATTCAATTCAGGGTATATGATCCCGCAGTATACTGCAGCAGCATTATGCAACAGGAATAAGGTCCTGTGCACACCTTCATCGGCGGATTCAATACCTACGTCTGCAAATCAGGAGGATCATGTCAGCATGGGTACAAACGCGGCAATCAAGCTCATTGAGATAAACGATAATCTTGAAGGCATTGTGGCCATTGAATATTTGCTGGCTTCCCAGGCCATCGAATTTATCAGGGAGCCTATCTCAGACATATGCAGGAAGCTGCACGGAACCATCAGGGAATCCGTACCGGAATTGCTTGAAGACCGCCCTCCTTCCGTTGATATCGGGAAAATAGTTGGACTCATGAGAACCGGAATTTTGAGGAAAGATGCTGGCAGGTTTTTCCAAAATTAATTTGTCAACATATTTATACGTATAAATTTTAACCTCCTGATGCCTCAGACAGAAATTAAACCAATCCTGGCTAAAGCCGGGATAAAATTTGAGGACTCCTTAAAGAATGCCGGAGTCAAGGGAGCCATAGCGGTACTTGTGGACGGCAGAGAGTTCGACCTGAGCGATGTCCCGGAAAAGGACGCTCTTGTTGAAGCGATTCTGCTGGAGTCCGCCAGAGGCACTAAGATACTCAGGCATTCCGCGGCCCATCTTCTGGCGCAGGCGGTCACGGAAATCTTTCCTGATGCCAGGCCGAATGCCGGCCCTCCTACGGATGACGGTTTCTATTACGATATCGACATGAAGGCGATAAACCAAGAAGAAATGGAAAGCGTTGAAAAAAGGATGAGGGAGATCGTCTCCAGGAATCTCAAGATACAGAAAGAAGTCCTGTCCAAACCTGATTTGCTGAAAAAATTCTCACATAATCCATACAAGATCGACAAGATCAATGAGAACGTCCCTGATGGTGGAGCTTCTTCAGTTTACGTGCAGGGCGGGTTTGTTGATTTCTGTAAGGGACCGCACGTCCCCTCAACAGGATATATTAAGGCGGTCAAGCTGCTTTCAGTTGCCAGTACACATTATAAGGCGGATGAAACACGTCCCATGCTCGTCAGGATATACGGAACGGCCTTCCCTGACGATAAGGCCCTGAAGGAATATCTCAGGAACAGGGAGGAAGCCGTAAAGAGGGACCATAGGAAAATTGCACAGGAGATGGATCTTCTCGTGTTCAATTCGGAACGTGCCCCTGGATTTCCTCTGTATACTCCAAACGGACTCGTGCTTAAAGAAGAGCTCACAGGATTCATGAGAAAGCTCAACAGGAAACACGGATGGCAGGAAGTCGCCACGCCTCACATTTACAGGGACACAATATGGAAGCAGTCAGGGCACTATGCCAAATACAAGTCAGACATGTTTCTCTTCACGCTGGAGGACGGGGACAGCTATGGGGTAAAACCTATGAACTGCCCGGGGCACATAACAATTTTTGAGCGTGAGCCCAAGAGCTACAGGGAACTTCCTGTGAAATACTGCGAAGCTGGGACGGTTTACAGATACGAGAAATCCGGCGAAGTCGGAGGCCTTACAAGGCCGAGAATGTTCACAATTGATGATGGGCATGCTTTCCTGAGGCTGGACCAGATTGTCCAGGAGGTCAGGGACATAATGTACATGATCAAGGAGACGTTTTCCTCCATACTTGGAGAGGCCCAGCTGACATACGATCTGAGTGTCATTGATCGTGATAACCCCGGCAATTATCTCGTAACTTACAAATGCGCCAGTTGCGGAACCCAGATTGAAACACGCAGGGTGTCAGTGTCAGATGAACTCACTTGCCCTAACTGCTCCTCGACAGATCTGAAACCTGACTTCTCAACATGGGACCAGGCGACGGATCAACTGAGGGATGCCCTTGACAGTGAGGGACTGAAGTACACAGAAAATCCCGGAGAGGCTGCGTTCTATGGGCCTAAAATTGATGTTCATGTGAAGGACGCACTTGGAAGGATGTGGCAGCTCTCGACAGTGCAGGTGGATTTCTTCATGCCCACAAACTTCGGCCTCTATTATATAAACAGCGAAAGCAAGCACGACAGGATAATTATGATACACAGGGCTGTGTTCGGATCATATGAGAGATTCATGGCCATCCTCA
>JAJZOM010000088.1 GCA_021811505.1 Thermoplasmata archaeon
AAATACTTAAGGGAAACCAGGTACACAGAAAGGTAAGCCTCATCGTTGTTCCGGCTACCCGGAACATATACAAAAAAGCTCTAGACGAAGGCCTGATCAAGATTCTGCTTGATGCCGGTGCTACAATAGCTCCATCAACATGCGGGGCATGTGCAGGTCTGCACATGGGAGTCCTCGGAAAGGGGGAAGTCGCGCTCTCAAATACGAACAGGAACTACAGGGGACGAATGGGTCATCCCGGGAGCAGGGTATATCTGTCAGGTACGTACGTTTGCGCAACATCTGCAATTGAAGGGAAGATATCAGATCCGAGGGAGTTTGCATGAAAGGTAAAGTGTTCGTTTTCGGTGATAATGTAGATACGGACGTAATCGCGCCAGGAGGGTATCTGCATCTGGGAATGGATCAACTGCTCGTTCATACAATGGAAGCACTTGATCCAGAGTTTCATAAAACTGTCAGGCACGGCGACATAATTGTTGCAGGAGAAAATTTTGGCTCCGGTTCTTCAAGGGAACAGGCACCAATGGTTCTGAGAGAAGCAGGGATTTCATTAATAGCGGCAAAAAGCTTCGCAAGAATATTCTTCAGGAATTCCTTCAACGTCGGGCTCCCGCTGGCACTGATTCCAGATATCTCAGCAATAGGAAATGGGCGTGCAGTTGAGTACAGTCTTGAGAATGGATACATTCTTGACATTGCGAGTGGCAGAAAGGTTGCCTTAGAAGTGCCAAAAGGTCCTCTTCTTGACATCCTCAACAGCGGAGGAATGATTAATTTTGTCAGGCAGGAACTGGAGAAAATAAGAGGGAAACTAGGCCCCGGATAAAACCTGACAACACAATTTTAACTTCGCGCAGTTAGAAATTTTTTCTAATGCGTTAAAAAGAACATTAATATATAGTTAGTCGTGTGAGCGTTTAATGACGGAAACGAAAAACTACGAAGGAAGCGTTGCAGACAGACTCGAAAGGCTACCTTCCAGTAAGTTCCACAGGAATTTCCTGCTCATGCTCACAAGTGGAGAATGGGCGGAGAGCTTGATGCTCCTTGGGAATGGTGCTATTTTTACCCTTGTGGCACTTTACTTCGGCATCGCTGGGACAGCCTATGCAGCATACGCAATCCCTCTACCGTTCTTTGTTGGCGAATTTTTTGGTTCGATGTTTTTTGGAAGACTAGCTGACAGGAAAGGAAGAAGAACAGTATTTCTATACAACCAGCTATTCTTTGGAGCTGGTATGCTTATTGCTGGATTCATGCAGCAGTGGCAGCTCATTGCTCTCTTTGTATTCATTGGAGGAATTGGAGTTGGAGGAGAATTCCCGCTTGTCGACAGCTATGGAACAGAAGTTTTCAAGGGACATCACAGGGGTTCAAGACTTGCAATGATCTATACGCTTGCAGTTACCGCTGCACCCATAATAATCTTCATTACGTCCGTGACTCAGAGCCTAGGCCCTTTGTATGGGGCAGCGGGACACCAGGTGGGGTATTATTCCTTCAGGATCCCGCTATGGATAATGGGTATATCGGGTTTTGTTGTATGGGCGTTGAGACTGAGGCTCACGGAATCCCCAAGATGGCTTGAAATTCATGGCAAGTACAAAGAAGCAGACCAGGTGATGACGCACATTGAAGAAACAGTAAAGAAAGATCTGAACCTGAAAGAGCTACCGCCAGTGCAGAACAAAACTTCCCTGTCAGAGAAACCATCTAATTTCAAGGATATCTTCGCACCTGACGTGAGGAAGACAACCGTTATGATGATGATCTTCCAGTTCTTCCAGTCTGGAGTGTTCTATGGCTTCGTTATTTTTGCTCCGGGGATAATTCTAACCAAACTCCTTCATCAAGGTCAGACTTTCACCAACCCTCTGGGGTTTGCCGCTGTGATATTCTCAGGTTTCCTTGTGGGAAGTGTATTCAATATATTCATAATTGACAAGGTAGAAAGGAAATGGGGAATTATTCTGTTTGCAATTCTTGGGGGCATATTTGGTACGATGTTTGCAGTTTTAAGTTCTCTATCTGAAGTTGTAATATTCGGCTTCCTTACTACATTCTCTCTCTGGAACTTCTCCAACTTCCTGCACCAGTATAATGCAGAGGTTTTTCCAACAAGAGTGAGAACAACTGCTGCCGGCTTTGTATATTCCCTGAGCAGAATCTCAACCGCAATTCTCACAACAATAATAGCAATATTCTTCCATACTCCACTTGAGATCTTTGCTTTTATCTGGGTACTCGTAGCCGTCTGCGTTGTAGACCTGATAGTACTTGGTCAAAAGACCAGTGGAAAAAGAGTTGAAGAAATAGCCCAATAAACAAAATATATTTTTTAAATTATTTTATTATTTTTTAAATTTTCAATTTTATCGTCAGAATATCCAAGTTCCCGTAAAATTTCCTCATCATCCTCACCAAGTTCCGGAGGTTCTTTATGGAAAGCCGATCCATTGGGAATAGTGGGCATGAAAATCTTGCCGCCTTCAAAGTTCTCCTCGGCCATTTTCGGCTTAAGATGAATGTCATTGAGAAGATCCCATGGAGTGTTCAGGACTGAGTATGCTACATTAAGTTCCGATAGCAGCTTCTCAAGGTCTGCATAATCAATTTCACTGATTCGTTTTTCTATAATCTTCAGCAATTCCGGTCTCTTCGCATATCTATCTTCATTCTTTTCGAATTTGGGATCATCACACACACCGAGTTTCAACCCTTCACAGAACTTCACCCACTGATTATCTGTGGTAACTCCGATGAATATGTCCTTTGCATCCCTGGTCTTGAAGAAGTCGTATATCGCCCATGAAAAACCCTCCACATTTATCGGCTTGATTGGTTTGTGGTTGATCTGGTAGGTCACGATGTGCTGTCCAATTAGGAATGCCGAGGTTTCAAACATTCCAATATCTATGTATTTCCCTTTCCCGCTTGTATCCCGTTCATACAGTGCTGAGAGTATGCCTATCACCCCGAACATGGCGGAGGTAATGTCGACAATGGAAGTTCCGACTCTCAGGGGTTGATTCTCAAGACCAGTCATATATGCAAGGCCAGTGTGTACCTCAATGGGGTAATCCAGGGACTTCCTGTCTTCATACGGTCCTTTTCCGTACCCCTTCAGCGATAGATAAATCAGGCCCGGGTTGATCTTGCTGAGAATCTCATAAGACAGGCCGGATCTTTTAAGTGCTCCGCTTCCGAGATTGTCTATGAGGACATCTGATTCGGCAATGAGCTTCAGGAAGATTTCACGGCCTTCATCGCTGTTGAAATTCAGAGTCAGGCTCCTTTTGTTCCTGTTGAAAAATCTGAAAGACCCTGTGCTCGTCCCTGTCAGTCTCCTCGAGATATCTCCCTCGCCCGGTTTCTCTATCTTTATGACATCGTGCCCAAGATCAGCCAGAATGAGCCCCGCCGTCGGACCTGCAACTATGTGCCCTATCTCAATTACCCTTACCATTCTGTATCACCCGCAGAAAATGCAACCGAGTCCCAGGAAAACATGGATTACAACCTCTCCCTTGCCAGTTTCACAATTTCTGATGTTGTGACTGTTTTCCCTGTGCTTACCGCAATATCCTTGACCTGTTCTGTAAGGATGATAAGCTGTTCCTTCTCCAGATAGATGTTGCTGAACTCAAGGATTTTCTTTATCATTGCTCTCCCGGTGTAGACGTTAACTGAAAAGCTTTCTCCTTTAAAGATTCCAGAGAAAGCCGCATGTGTTCCCGCCGTGTGAACATTTGTGTTCCTGCCGACGCATGGGAAATTATTGCTGAACAGTGAATTTCCTATTTTATCCATTATAAGGTCCATAACCTTTGCATACACCTTTGAAAGTTTT
>JAJZOM010000068.1 GCA_021811505.1 Thermoplasmata archaeon
AATAGACCAAATCTGTACTGACTATCGGGCGGATGCGCGAATCAAATGATAATAAAGATAGGGGTGTCAACTGCGGTCATTTCCCATTATTATCTTGTAGGCCGGGCTGATAACCATTTCCGCACTGCCAATTATGAACAACAGTATTCCGGTTGAAAACGATCCCAGAAAAAAAAGAATGCTTCCAGCAAGAAACATTATTCCAGATATCAGGTCATTGTACAATATAGCTCTTTGAAATTTTTTAGCGTTGATCAAGTGTTTGCACCACGGAAAGGATATATGTATCAGATAAATAATCAACTGATGCAGCTTAGGAGAGCCAGAAGTAAATTTGATCAGGACAAGGATGTGTTATTGAGGAGTTACATAGCCCAGGGAATAAAGCTGCTCTACATGGACAGAAAACATTATTTTTCTGAGAGAAGCAGGGACTATGCCAAGATAAAGGAGATTCTCGAACACATATCAGGTGAAATAAACGGCATGGTCGATGAACAGCCTAGAATGCTGGTCCCGTCTGAGGATGGCTTCCATTACGAAAAACTGAGCCAGGAAATGGCAGACGAAATCACGGGCTTTCTTAACTTCATCACCGAACTTCCTCCCCCCTCATACAAGATCATTTCCAAGTGGCGGAAGAGTGCTGACATAGGGATGATGCGAATCCCCACTCTTACCTTCATTCTGTATTCAACACTGGAATTCAAGGTTCCCAGGTACTATTCAAGCAAGATCGATGATTATGCGTGCATATCCGCTGCAATAATAGATATTCTTAGAGAATCTTCAGGCAGCCCCAAGGTTGGGGAAATCGGTGAAAAGATTGGAGAAAGCTTTGGTGGCAAGATAAACGAGGAATTGAAAAATAAATACAAAAAAAATATAATTGAATGGGAAAGACTGGGGCTGCTTATCTAGCCCCATTTATGTTTATTTCTTCGTTGACGGCAGCACTAGTTTCGGGAATCCATGTTCACGCTTGTATGATGCCAGGGCAATTTCCTCCAGTGTGAGACCTTTTGTTTCTGGTGTGTAGAATATGGTAAAGAGGAAAGCGCCAACCATCACAATCAGCAGGACAGTAAAGAACCCGGCATGTCCCAGTACTGTTGGTTTCGAAAGATACGGGAACAGGAATGCGGAAAGGAATGATACTATCCTTGTTATTCCAGTTGCTCCGCCCATCGATGAGGATCTGAGCTTCGTTGGAAGCAACTCTATCGCGTAAAGTCCCATCGTGTTGCCAGGTCCAAGGTTTCCGATTCCATAGTCTATGATGAATGCCAGTATTCCTATCCCGAGGAACAAAGCACCCGTACCCTCGGACGCAAAGAAGAACAGAAGCATTGCAATAGCCATGCCGCCGAAACCGATTATCTGCAGAGGTCTTCTACCCACCCTGTCGTTGAGCATAACTGCCCCGAACGCACCAAGGAATCCGACCGGCATGTAGAACACGAATGAGAACAGAAGTGAGGTTGATCCAGCAACTCCAAGACCCTTCAGTATTAGAGGAGAATAGAGTCCAATACCGTATCCTGCTATATCATACATGATCCATTGAATCCACACTATTGCAGTACGCTTCCCGTATTCCCCTTTGAATAGTGAGGAAAGAGATCCGGAGGCTATATTGACTTCCCTCTGTCTTTCGTCAAGAAGGGCTTGCAGATCTGATGGCGTAATACCTATCTTTTCTGCAACCTTGTTTACACTCGAACCTGGTACCAAACCTTCATCGACAACTTTCCACCTCGTTGATTCAGGCATTCTTGTTCTCAGGATAACCACTATTACAGCAGGGATTGCACCGATTCCAAGAGTGTATCTCCATCCGTTCAGCGGGTCGTGGAGGAAAAACACCCATCCTATAAGGAATGCCGTCGCTGCTCCTATGCTCCAGAACGTCCACACCCAACCGTATCCTGCTCCTCTCTTCTTGTTAGGATACATCTCCGTGGAATACACAGGGCTTAGAGCATAATCTGCGCCGACTCCCCATCCTATGAAGAATCTGAAGATTATCATCTCGTATATGTTTGTCGAGAACGCAGTTAGGACTGCAAATACAGCAAAGAATACCAGATCAAATATATACAGATATCTTCGCCCTATCCTGTCAGCGTAATGTCCAAACAGTACTGCCCCCACGAAAGCTCCAAGAAGGGCAGAGCCGGTTACGAACGACTCAGTGAATGCGTCGTAAGAAAATATCTTGTAGGTGACCAAGACCAGCGTAAAGACCGAAATCACGCTCAAATCATATCCATCCAAAAAATACCCCATGGCAGAGAGCGTTGTGATCACGGAACGTCTTGGAACATGCACCTCATGAGTTCCTTGTACATTTTCCATGGCAGAATTAAACACTCTTCTATATTTAAATTTTCCACACAGTAGAAAATGGAGAAACCGGTGTTTAAGTTATATTTCTATCATTATAATCTGGTTATCATTCAAATTACGGTGTATTCAGGAAATTCTCTGTGAAAATAGACAGTATGTTCAATCCCTTCCTTTTTCCTTCCTGAATATAAATATGTACTCATGTTTGAACACATAATATCCTCCCAAAAGAGCCCTGTATCTCCAGAGATCTGAAGAGTTGCGTTTTCCACGTGTATCCTCAAAGTTTTTCACCACAATGCTTTTGAGAGTGAATTCATGCTTCAGTACCTGATTCATTGTCATAAAACCAAGAGGAATCCATTCCCCGTGGCTGAACTTATCACCAATGACGAGACCCATGTATCTTCCATCATCCAGATAAGTTTTCACGTTTTCAACTATCTTTTCGAATGCGCTGAGAAAGTCCGACGTTGATTCGAAATTCGACAGATCACGGGAATCCCTGCTGAATCTTATTATGTTGGAATAAGGGGGATGGAGAATAATGAACTGAAAAGAACTCACAGGAGCATCAGCGAAAATATCTTCCTTTGTTGCAGCAGAACTGTCTGCATTAAGAAGATTGATCTTTACATTAAACGGATTATCTTCCGCGTCAATTACTTTTTTCGATTCCTGAACAACTGCTGGGTTCAGTTCAATCCCGACTCCGTTTCTTCCAAGTCTTTTGCACTCGATTAAGGTGGTTCCGCTTCCAGAGAATGGATCAAGCACCCAGTCATTTTGCTTTGTATATCTTCGCAATAGCTGGTTTGGTATCTGCGGAACAAAATTTCCCCAATACCATCCGCTGTGTGAACCCTGCCTCGTCCGTCTTTCAAAACTCCAGAAACTGTCTGTGAGAATATCCCCATAATCTTTCCATCTCAGCAGATTTATATCATTTATTTTTGTGGTCCTACTTTGCGTGAGAGATTTTAACAGCCTGCGCGTATAATACATTCCTCGCTCAAACGTAAAGGAATCGCGTATCTGTTTCAGTTCTTTGGTCAGAGATTCCAAACCAATCTTAATATCAGCATCACCAGAAGGCAAAAAATCACTGGCCATAAAGTCATGGTCCAACCTGATCATATCCAGGATAAGATTGCACGTAGCTCTAAGTTCATCAATTGATTTGCAGTACTGCAGTAAATTCAACTTTCCAAGAAGCTCATTCTGAAATTTTTCATCGCTAAAATGAGAGAAATGTGAATCCATCAACACAAGAAATGATAAGATCTATATTTTAAATTGGGGTGAAAGGCAATTTATCAAAGATTTCAGATGTGCTGCCATAATATCTGGGAATCACTGAGGTTTACGGCGACAAAACTCAGAGGGATAAGGCAATGCCGGCAATCAGAAGCAATACTCCAGGTATCAGGAAGTACAGTGAAAATATACCCAGAACGATCTCAATAATACCAAGAATAATCGCAGGAGCTATTGCCTT
>JAJZOM010000012.1 GCA_021811505.1 Thermoplasmata archaeon
TTGGGAAGTGCATCATATTCCGCCAGGAATCCTACTGTGAACCTGCCGTCTCCCGATTCCGCCCTGAATGCTGTGTGCATGTCAAGATAAGGCAGGTGAACAGTGAATCCAAGTTTCTCCAGAAATCGAATCATGGCTATGGAGGACTGTACCTCGCGGCTCCCCAGCTCCTTCAGGTCGTAGATTTTTCCTGAGAGGACGAGTATCTCTCCGAGATATTTATCCAGCACCTTATCGATGTTCATGGTCAACTAAAAATATTCCCTGTATGTACTTAACCATGTTGTCTAATTTTATGCAGGTCATTCCTGACCGCAAACGCTGGCTATCAATGTAATGGGAAGAAGGAAATAAGTTGGTCCGCAGCAAACCGTGTCAGACTATCTCACGCGGAAGTCAGGCCTAAACAAACGTGCCTGATGAGAAAAATTCTTCAGCTATTCCCGACATTGTCATTCTCCTTCTCGCTCTTTTCCTTTATCATCTCATCAATCTTTTTATCCAGATTCTCTTCGCGCTTATCGGCAGATGATTTAACGTTTCCCCATATAGAATCTGCATATTCCCTGATCAACTTATCATCCGGCTCATTGTCGTTTCCGGTGGTCAGTTCAGAAAGCTGCTGGAGTTTTTTCTCATATTCCTCTGACCTGATTTTGTCTTCCATGGCACCCTGCTTGATCGAATCTATGTCTGCCTCCATTATGCTCTTATTTCTCGCATTATCCTGATTGCGCATGGACACGAGATTCTTAACATTGTCCAGCCCGAGGATCTCCTTTTCCATGGATTCCAGTCTTTTTACCTTCTGTTTGAGGCCGTTGTCAATCCTGAGGATTTTATATGCGATGGATCTTCTCTCCTGATCGTCCTTGTCCATCCCTTCTTCCTTCAGCCGGCTGATCATAGCCTGATCCTTCTTCATTTCCGCGCCAAGCAATATCTTCTTCTTCTCCAGTTCTCCTATCTGCGCCTCAATATCTTTAACTTTCATTTTATCCAGTGCCGATTTTTTCGACTTAAACAGTGCCATAATTACTTTATCCTCCTTATCATGTGCAGATCCTTCTTTTTCTCAACTGCTGCCAGCCCCTCATTCTCAAGAGTTTCCGTCACTTCCCTTAGTGATTCCAGTGTAATTTTCTGTTCTTCCGCTATCCTTTCAAGAGATATCTCAGGGAATCTGTCCATATAACCGTTTATCGTTTTCTTAAGGTGGTAGGTTCTCTCTTCTTTCAGCTGCAATTTTACAATGTTGCTTATGGTTGGATCGGGAATCGGCTTGTTTCCAAAAGTATTTCCTGTTACAGGGTCCATTGCAAAAATGAAGAGATTCCGCAGATAAAGCCGGTGATCTCCTGAAAGGTATTCCACGATTTTCCTGTCAAAGCCAGTGGGAGAAACCAAGACTACATAGGCTGCCATATTGTCTGAAGAATATTTCTTCACTAGATAGTCAAGAAGATCCACAAATTCGGAAAGCGAAAAAGGCTTGTTATCCACGGCGTAGGTGTTGAACCGGTTCTTGTGAATCAGATAGAAAACTGAGAAATTAAGGTTGAGTGCAGGGGCAAATATCCTCTTCTTCTGGAACCTGAAGGTTGTTCCCGTTATTACAACGGTGTCATTTCTCCCGGCAGTGCTCTCGTCCTGTGACGACGAATACAGCTCATTCCTCGTTGACACTTTAAGTTCACCGTTTCTCAAAGGATCTATAAGTGTCAGGGGGAGAGATTCCTCTATTTTCTTCTTAAATCTGGACAGTAAATCAATTACCTGAATCTTAACCTGGTCAACAGTAATGAGGTTCCCGCCGTACGGATTATCGATTAGGTTCTGGATCCCCCCAAGTTCATCCTTGTACTTGAGGACATGGGACTCAATCTGATCTTCAAAATCCCGAAGCCTGGCAAGGGAAGATCGCATATCTTCAATCCGTGAGTCGAGGTATCCTATCTGTGCAGATTTCACGACCTTCACCTTTTCATCTGCTTCGTTCGTCAGGTTCAGGTCCAGTCCTCTGACCATGGAAGTGCCCTTGTCAATTATCGTTGTAATCTCGCCGATCCTGGAGGATATTTCTTCCTTCAGGAGTTGATGATCACTAACAAGGTTTTCATAAGCACTCCTGATTTGTTCCATGGATTTTGTTGTATCATTACTGTCCGGAAGTCCAAGGACAAGTTTGTTTATTCTATCAAGAGTTTCAGATTCCCTCGCTTCAAGAAGTTCATGTTTCCTTTCCATTTCGGTAATCGGCACATAACCAAAGCCGGCAACCAACCCATCCCATTGGGTCTGGGCATCGTACGCCCTGTTCACAAAATCTGTATATTCATTAAATAGCCTCGCTGCGGCAGTAGAATCCTTTTTTATGTAATCAATGAGGCCCTTTGTTATAACCTCGAATCTCCGGTCATACCTGTTCATGATCTCGCGCTTGATGCTGTTCCGCATCTTGCTCTGCGGAGTTGCCTCAAGTATCTTGTTGAATTCATCCATCTGGTTGTTGTACCAGCTCTTTATGATCTCATATATCTGGCCGTTTTTCCTTTCCAGCGCTTCCCTGATCTTGTCTGAATCAAGTGCATCTATTCCCGAGAAGCTTTCCAGTCTCTCCACAGCATTTATTTCCTCCAGGGACGCCTTTCTGACGTTTTCCTCAAGGCTCGTACCAGCTATCTGGGGATCATTCCTGAGTACGCATATCAGTTTCACCATGTCGAAATCAAACTGAGATGCTATGGATAGCCTTATTTCCGGTATGTAATTCGCGCTGCATTTCTCCTCGAACTGCTCCTTTGCGAATTTGATATCATTATACTTGCGTACCTTCCATTCAAAGTCTCTGGAGATGAGGTCCTCCATGTCAGAGTCGTTTATTGCCACGATCTTGTCGAGGTACCCGTTGCATTCTGATTCATTTCCGCTGCTCAGCGAATTTCTTCCGGAACTATTTTCCATTTTTTATTCCTCCGAATATTTCAATCTCCTGGCTGAATTCCTTTTCAACAAGATTCACTCCCTCCGTCGGTCCCCTGATCTCAATCAGCAGTTTCACAGGCTGAGTGGAAATAAATGTTACGTCAAGTTCAACAGTCGCTTTTCGTGTCATAATTCTGTACGACAAGATATCTCCGAGTGAGGATACCAAGACTCCGCGCCTTTTGTTGACCAGGTAATTTATGAATGCCTTAACCTGATCATATTTCTGCATGTCCGAAAAAACGAAAGACACCCTACATGTCAGTGATTCTATTTCCGGCCTTACCTCAGCCAGTTTATACGACCCTATCCTGCTCTCAGGAAATTTAGCTGCAATTGTCTGGTAGAGCACTTCGAAATCTTCGTCTTTAACAAATATAACATAACCTTTCGGGCGTTCAGTGGATTGCGGCCACTGGTTCATTATGTATTCAATTTTCTTCCGTTCTGCCTCGTTTTCATACTCTACCTGGATGATGTGCAAGATTGATCATGACAAATAAGATGAGTATGTATAAAATAGTTTCTCCATAACGGAGAATACATAAATTTCATCGAAACAGAGACTTTTATTATTTCTTCCCTCTTTCCCGGTCAATCTCTTCCAGACTTTCACTGATTTTCTTATCGAGATCGGAGACCTGTTCTTTCTCACTGGTCTTTGCACCCGTCGACCTTACTGATGAACGCTCAGTGGATACTGCCCTTTCGTCAATGTTTGATACCATGGCGTCAAGGGATTTCGGATCTATGCTGTCAAATGAAATCAGCCTGTCACCAACGTTTTCGAGAACGCTATCAAGAGCCTCACTGAGTTTTTCAGAATTATTGAGGGCTTTTTCCATTTCTATATTGATCTGT
>JAJZOM010000234.1 GCA_021811505.1 Thermoplasmata archaeon
GCGTCAATCAGCAGTAGCTGGCAGTGTATACCAGTATGCCAGCACATTCACTTTTTTTATTAGCGGATTGATATTCTACATTTTTCTTGCGAAGACATTCCCCACTTCAATTGTAGGGGAGATGTCACTCTTAATCGCAATCGTTACAATATTCAACATTGTTTTCAGTCTTGGACTTCAGCAAGGTGCCCAGCATTTCATATCGTATTATCTCGGCAGAGGAGATTACGAGGCAGTTCATTCTCTTATAATGAAAATGATTGTCATAGGCCTTATCTTTGCGGCCATAGGTTCTGCAGTGACCTTCGTGATTGCACCTTACATAAGCATATTGTTCTTCCACACTTCCTCAGATTACCTTGTTGTTAGATACCTTGCAATTGAATTGTTCTTTCTCGTCTGTTTCAGCATATTCAATGGAATAATACTGGGCCTTCAGGGCTTCAGGTTCTCTGCAATCATTTCAATATTCGGGCAATCTTTTTCATATTTTATTTCATTCATTCTTCTCTACATGACACATAGCATAACCTATGCCATTCTGGGACTTGCCCTTGGTTACGGTGGCAGTGTCTTTGTCTTTCTGATGGGAATGATATTCTTTTTGGATTTCAGCAAAAGAAGAGCTGAAAGAATTACACTACGTCCCGTTTTCGAATATTCCTTCCCATTGCTTCTTTCAAGCATCATAGGGTACGGGTCTTCATACATTGACAGGTTTGTGGTCGCCTATTTCTTAAGGACTGCAGAATTAGGCATATATAGCTTTGTTCTGCTGATTTCCAGTTCACTTGCTATTCTTGCCGGCCCAATAAACAATATTCTTCTTCCAAAGTTCTCTGAGCTCTATTCAAATGGCCAGAGAGCAGACATAAAGGATGCGACAGCAGTTTCATCCAGCGTTCTCTCCTATCTTTACACTCCAGCCGCACTTGGAGTTGCAGCTCTGGCACCACAGATACTTGAACTGTTCGCAGATGACCAGTACCTTCCTGGAACCGGACCTTTGATGATTCTTCTATTCATAACTGCCGTTTTCGTCACTCAGAATGTGCTTACACAGTCTGTATCCTCAGTGAGGGCGACAAGGTTCTTCATAATAGTCACAATTTCAACTTTGATCTCAAATGTGACTCTTTCATTCACACTGATCCCCAGCATGGGTCTAAGCGGGGCTGCCCTTGCAAACTCATCAGTTAGCGTTACAAGCTTCCTGCTTCTTTTTGCATATTCCAGGAAGCTAGGAATTTTTGGAATTGATGCTAAGAGGCTTGGGAAGATCTGGTTATCCGCAGCGGTAATGTTTGGAGTTATATACTATCTTCAGATGAGCATAATGTCTTCATTGATCTTCCTTCCTTTACTCATTGTTTTAGGCGGAGTGATCTACATTGGCTTATCAAAACTGCTTAAGGCCTTTCCGCTTGAGGTTCGAGGGCAGATTATTGAGGTATTTTCATTCGGTTCTTCCAGAATGAAGAAAGTGCTGAACCTTGTAATTTAAAGTATCAACCATCGTTCTCTCCCTATATCAGGCTTTGAGACTGGGGAAATTATTTTTGATAAATATAAAGGTTCCAACAGTCCAAGCCTGTGGATCGCATGGCCTTATCCTCAATTTTTCCTGAGGAATAAGAGAGCCCCTTGCGTCTGCTGAATAGTATTCTGGAAACGAGCCAATAGAGGTTAGCGCTTTCATAACACCTGCAGCTACTGCCTCCGCTTCACGCCTGAAATCGGCTCTTATCAGAGACCTGATGACAAGAAAATTATCATGAGGCCAAATAGAGCCTCTCTGATACGCAAGATGGTCGAATTCTTTCTCCCCGGATGACATGCATCTCATTCCGTATTCTGTCAAAAGATCACTCTCCATTGCTCTATTGACCATACTTATTTCTTCCCCTCTGTTCATCATACCGAGGCCAAGGCAGTAAAGAGGATCTGTCGTTATCGCACGGCATGCCACACCATCCCCATCTATCGCCAGTGCAGGGTATCCTTTCTCCTCTATCCAGAATCTATCGTAGAACAATGCTCTCAGCAAGGATAGCCTCTCCCTAACTTCATTTAACATGTCAGGGCCTAGGAATTCCTGTATCTCTGTACCCGAACACAAGATAAGATCAAAGGCTTCTACAAAGAAAGCCTGTACTCCTGAAACAAAAACAGGAGATTTCAGTCTCTCCAGAATATCTCCTATTCCATCTCTCCAGCACTGCGAGGCAAGGCCCTTTGCCACAGGGGATTTGTCATAACCAAGAAATTCCCTTTCATGAACAGAACTCAACAGGAATTCAATGGACACTTTGAGACTATACAGCATCTGTGTATTCAGATCATTTGCCTTACTTTTCAGATAAGTGAGAAGTGTTATGACGTATAGAGGGGTACTATCAACTGAGAAATAATTGGGACCATACTTAAGCCAGGGAACATCTTTGGACCTCTTCTCAATCAGAGAAATATCAAGATTTACCTCATGAGGAATTTTTCCAGGGCTTTCAGCTATTTCAAAATCATAAGTTTTTCCTTGAAACTTTGCGAGAGATTTCAGGCTCGCGATTGCAATGTTCGGATACATTTCAATGAGGGAAAGGGACGTTATCATAGAATCTCGTCCGAACAACGACATGAACTTGGGGTACCCTGCATATAGAAACCCTTCAGGCGACTTGAGTTTGTTAATTGCTACAATCTCATCTGGCAAATCTTTCAGGCTTCATAAAAAGAAAATGGTAAAAAAATTTATTGTAGATTAATAAAAAAAATAAAGTTTAAATCAGACAGATATAGGTTTGTAATACCCCATCTCGTAGTTATGTGCAACTGTATAGTTGTAAGTGCTGAGCAGATAACTGTACATTGAACTGTTCTCGGAACTCAGTATTGATGGTATCTTAGAGTAGTTTCCATGATCCACGATTATCTGCGTCCAGGCATTATCTATGAGGTTTTGCCATTCAGATATCCACTGTACAGGGTCTCTGAGGAATACTCCCTCTTTCATGGCCTGCAGTGAAACATTGAGGACCGAGTTTGTCTTTGATGTGTTCATTCCCAGAGCAGTCAGATTAACTGATCCTGGCCACTGGTAGTCCATCATTGAATACTTGTTTGATGAAAGTCCAAGGTAGTTCTTCCAGTATGATGTCTTGTACTCTGGGCTGAAATATGGGCTCAGGTTGTACAGGAACTCAAATGCGTGTATATCTGCAGTAGAGTTGAACATCATTGGGTTTCCACCCATCTGGACTATCCACTGGTAAAGTTCTGTTGCAGTACTGGCACCGCCGTGTCCCTGGAAGTTGATCATGCCAACTCCATAGTGCTTATAGAGAGCTTTTGCATCATTCATCAGCTGGGTGTTGTTAGATGGCAGTGTCTTAATTCCAGCTGCGTTCAGGGCATTCATGTTTACCCATACAAGTGGTATGTTAACTCCCTGTGGAAGGAAATAGAGGCCGCCAAACTGGCTCATCATTTTGTCTGTAAGGTTGTTCATGGAGGATATCATACCGCCATTTGGCTCAATTGCCATAAGAGTTGAGTTGGTAATTGGCTGAAGGTATCCACCATAGTAAAGGGTTCCAATATCCAGGTTGTCAATGCTCATGACTATAGTCTGTCCATTCGCTGCGTTGACTTCTGCCTCAACTGTTGAAACTATAGAGGTAGCTGCAATGTTATTTGATTTTACGGTCACTCCTGGATACAACTTCTCGAAGTGACTTATGATTGACTGTATAAACGGAACATCCGACGATGTTTGATCGTAGTAGTAGTATATCGTTCCAGAAACGGTGCTATTTCCGGTGGTTGGCAGGCTTGTTACCTGGTG
>JAJZOM010000036.1 GCA_021811505.1 Thermoplasmata archaeon
CAACATCGTTATACCCAAAAATTCAACGGTGGTCATGTTTATGTGACAATGGTGAGGCGTGTTCGCGTAAAGATGATGTTCAGGTGCCTCTGCTACAATCTTTTCACCCTGATGAACCTGAAAAAACATGGGAAGATAGCGGCAGCTATCTAAAATGAGCGGGAAAGAAGGAAAAACTAAACAATTTTCAGAGGAATCTGCCCATTCAGTGACAAGAACAGATCAGAAATCCGGGTTTCGCGTTGTTTTGTCAGGAGACCAGTAAGATTATAGAAAAGGTCTGTATTTTTAATCTTATGAAAGGGCTGTTTTTCAGATGAAATAAGTTATTTTGATGGAAATAGGACATAAAGTAAATTAATATTTAACAGCAATATTTGCTGGAGTGACCAGTAGAAAAGCAGAACCCGGGAACACAAGGGACAGAAGAGGAATAATCATTGCTTTCATTCTTCTCGGTATCGGTGCTCTCGTGCAAATAACATCGTTGCTTGTGTACATTTCATTTCTGATATCTGCCCTGGCCATAATCCTGATAATAAGGTATCGCAACTTCTTTCCAGTGAAGCAGAGGCATACCGTTTACGCAGGTATAATAATATTTTTTCTGGCATACATCATACTGGCTTTTGGACTTCTCACAGTAGGAGTCAACGGACTTAACATATTCATCCAGTCCGGGAATGCCACTGCTATCGCAAGCCCGTATCTGATCAAAGCCTTCCACACCTTTCTTCCATATCTTGTAATTAAAACAGGAGCGGCATACGGTCTCTCCTATTATCTACTGGTGTCCAGAATGTTGAAAAGAACTGATCACTTTGTATATGTGCTGGCTCTGGGAACGTCGCTTGCCCTGAGGTTTGTTCTTATATACATGGTCTCCGGCTATGTCTCAACTATTACTCCAGTTTCATTGAAAGATTTTTCAGAAATTATCCAGACACAGATCTTCGGGTCAGCTCAGCTTGCAATAACCGTGGTATCGAATCTTCTTCTTGGGGCTGCAATGTTTTATGTGGCTTCAATGATCGCGAAGGGGAAAATCAATTAAATCAGCAGGAGGATCAAATCCTGAATGGAATAGCGGCTCCGGCTGACGGATCAAAATTTTACTTGCTTACCTGAACTATCTCAGTCGGTATCGGATTCTGGATGGCATAAACTGCTGGGCACTTTGCCCATGCCTTCTTTATCTGGGTTTCCAGGTTTGTACTGGAGATGATTTCAAGTTTCAGGCCAGTTATTATTGGTGCTTTCACATCAGTTACTACGGGACCGAGATCGTAAGATAGTTTTCCTCTCACTTTCAAATCTTTTATTGCAAGACCTTCTTCCGCGCACTCTGCAGCAAGGGATGATCCGTAACAGGCCATAACCCCGAATAGAACATAAGTCAGAGGACTTGGCTGGACCCCTTTTCCTCCCAGAGTTCCTGGCTCGTCAGAACCAAATTTGAACTTGGTATATTCTGATCCAACCTCTGCTGAAAACATCGGGCTACCCGAAAGATTGAATTCGCCGTTTATGATTTTTTCAACGAGAAACGATCCATTAATGGCTTTATTCGAAGTGGATTTCACGAGTTCCAGATTTATATTGTTTAAAACCTCTGTCATGATATCAACAACTGATGCATTATAATAATTTCAAGGTTCGCTAACGAGTGGTGTTCCATGCGTTGTTCAAGAATATTGAATCGGTTAAGGTGCTCAATTTACAACCGGTTATTACATATAGGAGGTTCTCTGCAGATCAGTGTGGGTAACATGAATCGTCATTCTTTCTCTTCAATCCATTCCACAGTGACTCGAATATGCTTTGGATACTTCTTATCCTTGAAACGTATACGCGGAAGCAAAATGCTACTGGTATTTGCAAACGATTCACTCACTTCATCATAGGCTACCACTATTGGAGAACCCATATGCTTTTGGTTTGCTTCAAACTCAATTTTTCCCATTTTCTGTTGCTGATATCAAGTCTTATCTTCTAATATACATTTGCCCTGAACAATTGAGCTAAAAATGCACAAATCAATCTGAAGGAGTTACAGCCTACCCACAATGATCTGAAGTGATCCATAAAGGATCGTTCTATACCCAAGAATCTTGTGGAAATCCGAGAGAACCGGAATTCCTTTATATTGACACTTGTTATATTCATCACGAGAAGATACATAAAAAAGATTATGATAGCTCTAGTACCTTTTATAATTGCATCCTTAGTCTGAGGTATAGGTTATTCTGCTCCTTTTGAACATTACTCCTCGAGTACCGGTGTTAGTAATGCCGCCGGTCAAGTAACTGGTTCCAATTCGCTTCTATACAGCGTGTCCTCAAATAACCAAACCTTTTACATAGTATCGCGACTTTCAAACCTGACAAACGATACCATTGAGATTAACACGTCAACATCTATGTCCACTTATTCGGAAATACAAAAACAGAGTGGTTTTGCATATTCCATTAACTCTCTTCGTTTTTCGCTACAATCAAATCAGACATCCTATCAACAAATTCCGGGTTTGCCGGGCAACCTGACCGTAAATAGATTTGTAGAAGCAAACTCTCAAAGGTTGATCTCTTATGCTTTAGTCAGTGTGGAAGATAGGCAAGCCAATATCAACCATACTTTATCTGTTACTCTTGTAAGCGTTGGAAATAGCATAATGAATAAGATAAAAACCATGGGAATGAGTGATGGATACTACTTCTTCATTCCACAATTGATCTCTCCCGCTAAATCACCGGGATCGATGATGACCGATGCTACCTCAGCGGTTCATGAAAGTCATTATCTTGGTAATAATACTCTTGATCCTGAATTGCGTCTCACAGAAAAGGATAACACGTTACCTTACCCGTTTGGAAATTATGTGGTATGGTATCTGGACGTTTCCCTCTCAGTGAGCAGCTTTTCTCCGGGTGGAAATCAGTACACAGATTCTATCTCGGCCAATACTGGAACTGCTAATTGGTGGCTAGAGAGTTATGGTCTGACGGTAAAATCAGTACATAACTCTTTTTACTCCGAAGTTGATGCATACGGAAACGCTTTTTTCCTTGGAGTTTTTCCACTTGGACTGTATGATGTATGGTGGGGGCTTCCTAATGTAAGTGTCGGTGAGTCTTTCTCCTTTATCGACTTCAGTTTACAGGAGTATGGAAGTATCAATGATCTGATATTAGCCTTCAATGACGGTATTCCGACACAATGGAGTGATTACACAGCTAACTATTATAATCTTGTTGGATACAAGGATGTGGTGGAATACATTATATAAAGGGGTAAAATCTTTGTGTTGTAAGGTGAGGTGGTAAAAATTACTGTATTCACTGGAAGAAGTGTTAAGTTACCGATTGCTACATTGGTGGTACTTATTGTCAGCCTCCTCTTTGATCTAAGGATCATGTCAAGGTACTTTTCGATGGTGCAACCCTCTGCAAACCCAGTTCCTGCCTATATCCTTATTCTTGCTGTATCTGTTTTACTTGCCGTACCAGCGATTTACGGGCTGTTTGTGAGGAATACTGCACCCACTTGGTTAATTGGGTTGCTGATTCCCGTTGGAGCGTTAATTGTCATTTCATTCAGTGTGCTAAGCCTCTTTTTCATCGCTTTCATTATGGATTTAGTTCTTTACATACGCTTTTCCGAAAGATACAAGGAAACCAAACGAAGAAATCTTTCATATGGAGGTTCCAATCCATAGCTTATACAACATTCATTCCAACTTATCACCAGTGGGCTGCGCGTTGCTCTAGTTTAATTACAATTGTTTAGCAAGACTCAGATCGCAATTCGATAAGAT
>JAJZOM010000287.1 GCA_021811505.1 Thermoplasmata archaeon
GACCTCTTCACAAGGTCATTGATGGTTCTCAGGAAATACAAGGGGTTCGACATATCCGTGGTAAGGCAGCAGCTGAGAAGTGACAAGGTCCTGCGAACCCTCGGTTCGATGGAGACTTTCCCTGTTATCAAGGAGACTTATCATGAGATAATGAATGATATGATGGACGTCCCCAGGGCTCAAAGGTATGTAGATACTGTGATAAAAGGCGGGCAGTATTCGATAAATGATTATTCACACGAGGGTAGCCCGTTCTCGTATGGCCTCATACTTGCAGGAATATCAGACATAGTTCTAATGGAGGATAGATCTAAGATACTGAAGGATCTTCAGGGGAAGATACTTGACAGGATTTATTCCGGAAATACAATTTCCTTTATGTTCAGAGATGCAAAGATTGTCGAGAACTATTTCCTGTCTAAGGTTCCAAAAATAGCCAGTAAGGAAGATCTCGTGAGGAATATTGACCATTTTCTCTTTGTCGATCCGCTCAGGAACAGGTTTAATTCCCCATTTCCATATGCATCGTATGACATCAGGAAAGATATTGAGGAAATAATTCACGAGAGGAAACTTGTATCAGTATTTGCGAAGGCCCCCCAGTGGACATCGATCAATTATTACGATATCGTAAGAAGTGCATTTCAACCTGCTGATGATCTGCCCCATGAATCCAGGATTATAGATCTTTGCACTGGAAAAACATTCAGGGAGATCAGATCCGAATCAAAGGAGGCAGAGCAGGATCTCAGGAACGAGCTTTCCAGTCTGGAGTCTCATTACCTTATCAGAAGGGAGATAGTGGATGGAAACGTGATTTACTTCAAAAATGACCTGCCTTTTAGTAAAAAGGATAAGATAGAGTCTGTCAAGGAGATGATACGGTTGCTATTAGGGTCGACCGGGCCACTCACTGTTGACGAGATTAGCATCAGGATATCTGTAAGGCAGGAGGATCTTGAGAATGCCCTTTCCCAGATGCTCGATGAGAGATCTGTCAATTTCGATTTCATCACTCCCGTGTTTTCAAAGCAGTATATCCTGCAGGAGGATCTCAATGCCTTGAAGAGCGGGAATACAAACGATATTCAGCAGCTCCGGGTCAACTATCTTACCAGGCGCGTTCAGGATATCAGGGAATATTTTGAAGAGTACGGATTCTCAATGGATGAGTGGTCATACACATCAAGGTGCGCTAATTTCAACAGGGATGACCTGGACAGATTAATTGAAAGTGGATCTGTCATGACTGGGAGAATTATAAGACATAAAGAGACGATAGCTGCAGGATGGCTGATAGATGCCCTTCATTCTTTGAGGTATGAGAAACCGGACAGAAATATTGCCTCCCTGGTTGAGGCAGTTGCTTCTGGCGTCCGGACGGAGCAGGATCTTGCAAGCACACTGAATCTCGATCGCCAGGTGATAAAACAACTTGTCAGAAGTGCCGAGTTCGGCTGTCTGATTGGACATGGACATGATAATTCACTGTTTGTGATCAAGGGCCTTTCGGATCCGATAAACAAGAAAGATGCAATTAAAACGATGATCGATAAATATGGCCCGGTATCACTCAATGAACTCTCCTCCTTCTTCTGGTTCTATACAAACAATCTTGAGGGCATGATAGAAGCTGAAAGAAATTATGTTGACGGGGATGTAAAATTTGGAAACATTCATGACATGAAAGAGAAAAATTCGGCAGTCATTTCCGATCTTGATCCGGTTTCCGTCTATTTAAGAAAGGAGTTCAAGAATACAGATACGGATCATCATTTCTTTTACAACGGGAGATCTGTTTTATCGTTCAACATGGAAATCAGGGAGGATACCATGATGCTCTCAGACGGTTTTGTTTCCGATATCGATGGTGCTGCGTCATTTGTTCCATACCTGAAAGATCTTGTGGACAGGAACATTTTCACCACTGTTGTTTATGAAAATGCACCGAAGCAGGTAATTGAACTCGCGAGTTCATCCGGTATACCTGTCACTGAAAAATCCTTCTCGATTGGTGAGATAACTCTTCTTGATATTTCACCTGAAAACCTGCTTTATTATGCTGCCTACAGGGAGGAAAAGTTGCACTCATCACCGGATTCGGTTTACGATAACATAAAGAACTCGCCATTCGGCTTTTTCAATGAGGTGGAGGCATCATATTCCGGGATATCTCCAGTTCAGCTTAATAGTTACATCAGATCGAGAATTCTGTATACGATAAGGGGAGCGTATGGGCAGTCCGTGTACGGTACAATCGAGACGGCATCCCTTTTCAGGAGTCTGCGAGATCGAAAGCTAACGGAAAATGAGACCCGTGTTCTCCGTCTCGTAATGGAGGCAAACGGAGTATCCGAAAGAGAGGTTATAATGGGTCTCAGAACAAACATATTTGGAATCGGAAGCACCCTGAAAACATTATTCCTCAGGTCAATTATTGCAAAGGATGCAAACAGAAAGTATATCTTCGTCCCGGAGAAATTTGAGAAAAGGGAAGCTTTCGCTTTATCCATACGCAAATTGATTGAAAGGTTCGGGTTCATAGACTGGGATAGATTTTCACGTTTTGCCGTTTCTGACAGTGACCAGGAAATTTTTGAAGAGATCTGCCGTGACATGACGAAAGCGGGGAAAATCTTCAAGGCAAAGATACATGGAGGATCCAAGATCGTTTACGCAACCAGGGATCTGATGAATTTCAGGAAGAAACCGCAGGGAATTCGAATAATAACGCAGAAGGAACTCATTTCCTTATATCTGCAGGACCTCATAAAATCTGCATATGGATCAGGTATGATCCTGTTGACATTGACGAAGAATGAAATATATACATTTAAGGAGAAACAGAAATCTGGATGGATGAGAAAGATATCCCAGCTGTCAGGGGGCAAGATCCCGTCTGATGTCAGACGGGAATTAATGAGGCATGGTTTCCTGCTGAATGATTGAAGTCTTTGAACACTGTAATATTTGCCACTTATGGATCATAACAGTTTATGGGTAAGATTTTATAAGGCCATTATCATTTTTGTATAAGAAATAAGCATGGTGGATTTTCTAATCTTTATGACCGGAATATCGTTGATACTTTCAATTTTCATGATAGTTGTGGTCGCAAAGGCAATCAGGGTAGGAGGTATGAGGATTTTTCGTTACCTGCTTGCATCTTTCACCCTCATTCTTATCTCAGATTTTATTCTTATACTGACAGCATTCAGTGTTTTCGGCACAACATATATAGATCTTTTCATTTTTTCCCTGACTGATCTATTTATACTGTTGATTTTTTATTCAGGGGTAGTTAGGGGAAGCTGATCTTGATAGCAAAGGGCGATACCAGGTCGATGATTCTAGATACAATTAACCAGAACCCCGGTCTCCACTTCAGGGAACTCCAGAGGAAATCAGGAATGGCGACCGGTCAGCTTGAGTATCACCTGTATCAGCTCGAAAAGGAGAATGTCATAGTCAAGAAAAAAGACGGGAAAATGCTCAGGTATTTTTCCAACGTTTCCGGTACTTCCATGGAGCGGAGTATTGTATTCTATTTGAGGAATAGAATTACGCGGGAAATCATACTGACATGCCTGGCTGGCAAGGGTGCTGCGCCTGCAAAGTATGCGGAAAAGTGGTTACGGAATGCTTCTTTCCGTGAGGAAATAGAAAGGTTAATCGATGAAGGCATAATTGTGAAATCCAAGGATGGCGTTTCACTTACCGACAGGCAGGGAATCCTTGATGTTCTGGCAAAATACAGGGTAAGTTTCCTGGACAGCAT
>JAJZOM010000283.1 GCA_021811505.1 Thermoplasmata archaeon
GTTTAACTGTGGTGGACTTCTGGGCTCCATGGTGCGGACCTTGCAGATATGTTTCCCCAATCATAGAGGAACTCGCATCAGACTACGCAGGAAAGGTTTCATTTGGTAAACTCAATGTTGATGAGAATCCCATGGTTTCTTCGCAGTTCATGATCAGGAGTATTCCCACAATCATGTTCTTCAGGAACGGAAAAATGGTTGACACACAGATTGGAGCTGTTCCAAAGCCCCACCTCGAGCAGAAGATCAAGAAGCATCTGGCCTTATAATCTACGGTAGTGAAGAATTGGTAACTCAGCAGTATGATTGTATAGTAGTAGGAGGGGCGTCAGCTGGTCTTACATCAGCCCTGTATCTTTCAAGACAATCTCTGAAGACCCTGGTAATATCCAAGGATATCGGTGGGCAGGCACTCCTTACAGATGACATTGAAAATTACCCTGGCTTCAACGAAATAAGCGGATTCGACCTCATGAACAAGTTTCAGCAGCAGGTATCTGCCTACGGGGCCGAATTTGTTTATGACGAAGTCGTATCAGTTTCCGTGAATCCCGATGGAAATTTCAGCGTTAAAACGAGGGGCGAGGAATACACATCAACGGCACTGATACTTGCTTTCGGCAAGACGCCCAGAAACCTAGAAGTACCAGGAGAAGAGGAATTCAGGGGGAAAGGAGTATCTTACTGTGCAGTATGTGACGGTCCTCTTTACAAGAAGGCAACTATTGCAGTTGTAGGTATCGGAGAACACGTCCTGCAGGCTGCAGTATATCTGTCGACCCTTGCGTCGAAACTTTACGTGGTTTATCGTGGAGCCAGGATCAATGAGGATGATGAATTGTACCAGCAGTTAAGAACACGAGATAATGTAGAATTTATCAGGAACTCCACGGTTAAAGAGATCAAGGGAGGCAGGCTTCTTGAAAAAGTCATTGTTGCTTCCAACTCCAAGGAAGACAGTAATATCCAGGAACTTCAGGTTAGAGGACTGTTCGTGGAAATGGGATATGTTGCACGAACTGACTTTGTAAAGGACCTCGTTGAGTTAACCAAAAATAAGGAAATTATTGTAGACAAACTCGGAAACACTTCACGGGAAGGTGTCTTTGCTGCTGGTGACGTTACCGATATACCATATAAGCAGGCAGTCATTTCCGCAGGACAGGGAGCATCCGCAGCACTCTCCGCATTTAACTACATCCAGAAGAAACACGGAAAGAATACGATACGAACTGACTGGAAATCCGTCAAGGTAGAGCAAAAATAGTCAAAGAGGCGGTTTCCGGTTATTTTGTCTTTAACCAGCCGGATGAAAATCCTGCATGCAATAGTCATTAAGTTTTAATGTTCGAAGTGTCTGATCTGATCGAAATAAAAGGGGACACATTTATTGAATGACCTAGGATATAATGCGGATATCAAAGGCGATGCGCCGCTAGGAGTTGACGAGATACTCTCAGAAAATGCAGCATACTCAGAGCCATCAGGCAACTCTAAAACAATAGGGAGGAACGAGCTCAGAATTGCACAGGGTATTGAGCAATCTTTTGGAATAAATAAAGGGTACCATGTCCACGTAATCAAAAGCAGAGATGTAGTAAATGCAGACTTCTTCTTCACAAAGGTTTCCCGGCTGCTGAATCTTCATGGATACAAGATCTCCAAGGTTGATCTTGATGGGCTGAAATCGCAGGAGCTTCCTGAAATGGCAGATGGCACGGTTGCCTATGTGGTTGAGGAATCAACTCTGAGGAGTTTCCTCGGGGAAAAGATCAGGAGCATGGAATCTCCAGTAAGATATCTCATATCTAACTCGGTTTTGGGAAGGATAAAGAATCTGGTTCTCGTTCTTATTGTCTCCGACCAGTTTTATTTTCATCTCAACATGGAGAATTTCAACGCAGAGGAAAAAAAGGAACGACATGAAATAGAAAGCTCCAGAAATGAACCGGACTACAATTATAAGAAAGTAAACAACACCGGTTTCATCTTAATTGGATTGGCATTTTTGGCATCTGCGGCCAATAACATCTTTGGGGCATACCTGGTGGCCTTTTTTGGGATTCAGCCTGGGACACTGGCGATTTCTGCGCTGATTATGCTTCTTACCGTTATGGGTGTCACAACAAGGGCTTTGACTTTTGCATCGGAGAGCAAAGGTTCCAGGCTAGTTACTGAAATCGGCATTATGGAATATGTGGGGTTCTTTGCTCTCGGGATTCTCCTCCTGTATCCATCTATACTTGGAAACTTGCCCATTAACTTATCAGTTTTAACCGGAAACAGCAGATATTTGGAATTAATTACCCTTGTACTTCTGCTCGTTCCTTTGTCCAAATACTCACTTATACTGGGTCTGAACCACGGTAGGTTACCGATATATCTTGCACTGGCTGGAACAGCAATACTTGCATATGCTGTACTGATCGTTAATAATTTCCTGGTCCTGCCGTTTTTCCAGGTTACCATTGCTCCTACCTTCCTGATTCCGTATTATGGCCTTGGATTTGGTTTACCTACCTATTATCTTCCACCACTCGTCCATCAATACTTCTATCTCGTAAACTATATTCCATTTTCTGGCAACATTCTTCTGGCTTTATCCTACTTCCAATCTTACAGATTTAGGATCAAATGATAATCACATGGAGTGATTTCTAAAAATGTGGATATTTGAGTCAAGATGCCATGGTAGGTTGTGGGAATAATCAACCGCCGTTAAACTTGGCTGCCAGAGATGTATGTTAAATCGGTTGGTGATGGTTGATAGACACAGCCAGGATCCTCCGCCAGTGGATCATCGTAATATGCGAATGCTCTGGCTCTGGATCCGCCACACAGAACCTTGAACTTGCATTCTCCGCATTTACCTTTCAATTTTTCCCTGGTTCTTAAATCATTTATAAGCTCGTTTTCTCTGAATATCTGCGCAATACTGGTCTGCTTCACATTACCGCATGAGAGTGGAAGAAAACCTGACGGTGCCACATCCCCGTTTTGGCTGATAAATAAGATACCCTGACCTGCAGGGTGCGAAGGGCGGTGTGTCTTACTGCTTTCACTCAATTCATGGTGGGACCCGAATATATTCGCTGTTTCGGAAGACAGATATTTATATAAATCGGTATCAGGCGGAGCAATACCTTCTGCCATCTGTATCTTAATTCGTTTGAAAACAGGTGATTCAACGGTTCTTACAGTCAACCCATATTTTTCCAGGGAGGCCAGCCAGAAATTCACGTCCTCGATCTGATCTGCCGTCAGATCCTCCTCATAGAGCCCCCTTCCAGTCTTGATCAGGAAAAACAGTTCCCATGTTTTTACTCCACAATCTACAAGGAACTTTGCTATGTAGGGCAACTCAGTAAGATTTCTTTTCATAATGGTTGTGTTGACCTGAACAGGAATGCCCGCTTCCATAACATCACTGATCAACGCTACAGTAAGCGAATGTGATCCAGGGCTTCTTCTTAACCAGTCGTGCGATCCGCCATAATCTCCATCCAGACTTAATGAAAGAGATTTTACACCTCGATTCCTGATATACCGGAGAAAATCCCGAGTCAGAAGCGGAGACGCGGAAGGGCTCACAGAAAACGGAATACCTAATTTGTGCGTGAAGTCGATAATGTCACGTATACGATCCCGCATCAGCATGTTTCCGCCCGTGAATATAACCATCGGATACGGTTTACCGAACTCCAGAATGCCTTTTATAGCATTTGTGATCTGTTCATAGCTTAGCTGGTCAGGCAATGGATTTTCCTGAGATGAG
>JAJZOM010000110.1 GCA_021811505.1 Thermoplasmata archaeon
TATTATAATCCTGTCCATGGGATCATTCAGCGTTGAAGCGCCGGTTATATCCCTTTTGTTAATGTCGCCTATCTCTGCGGACCTGATCTCAATATTCTTTTCCTGAAGTTCGTAGGCGAGTGCTTCAAGGGAACCAAGTGCATCCGCCTTAATCGTGACTCCATGCTCTGAGAGCGGGATGTTGGCCTGGGATTCTTTCAGTATCTCTTCGAATGCTTCAGATGTGTCTCCCTGTACAACGATAATTGGTGATCCGGAAAGCACTTCAAGTTTATCCGAGATCAGGATTCTCACACCTGCCGCAGACATAACTGTATCTTTCTCGATCAATTTTTTGGATCTTCCTCTGGAATTCACGAGCATTGCCTTGACACGGGTGACCGCGGGACCTGAACGTGTGTTAAGAGCTATAGAATCTCCTTTTCTCAGGATGCCCTGGTAAACTACCGTATCAAGTATGGTCCCAATGGATTCTTCCCGCTTCAGTTCGATGATTGTACCTCTTGTACCTGTGCTCCTGAACTTGATTTCTTCGTCCAGATATCTCTGGGTTAACCCTGAGATCACCATAAGTATGTCGGGGATGCCTATGTTCAGTTTTGCACTCATGGGAACGATTGCAAATGCCTTTGAGAAGTCAGTGATTCGATCATATCTGTCTGTAGTCAGCCCATTTTCATAAAATTTGTTCACGAGTTGATACAGTCTTGCGTCAAGTTCATCCAGATATTCCTGCCTCTGGGGTTTCAGCATCTGCTGGAAACCGGAATTCCTCACCGGTGTGAATAATGGTACAAGGTCAATTTTATTGGCTGCTATTACGAATGGAGTCTTGAACTTCTTCAGAATGTTTATCGATTCAACGGTCTGTGGTTTGAAGCCTTCATTTATGTCTACGACAAGGATAGCTATATCAGCAAGAGCCCCACCTCTCGCACGCATATTGGAAAATGCAACGTGACCTGGGGTATCTATAAAAAGGAGACCGGGTATTTTCAGTTTTCCTTTTCCAACCAGGGATTTTGCTCTCTCCTCAATTTCGCTGATGCCTATGTCCGTGGCACCAATCCTCTGAGTGATGCCACCGACTTCTTTCTTGGCTACGGAAGTACCCCGAATTGCGTCTAAAATTGAAGTTTTGCCATGATCCACATGGCCAAGGACGCACACAATCGGCTCGCGGTATTCTCCGTTATTCATAACCACCTCAGAAGATTTGTTTTTCATCCCCGTATTCGGTTTCTACGATTTCGCTTTCTTTGAAAAAAAGCGGAAATTCGTGTTCATAGGACTCCTGAGAATCTGATGCGTGTATGATATTCTTTTCTATGCTCATTGAGAAGTCGCCCCGTATGGTACCGGGTTGTGCTTTCGAACCGTCCGTAGGTCCGCACAGAATCCTTGTGACTGAAATTGAATTTGTTCCTTCTAGTATAGCTGCAATTATTGGCCCTGACGTGATATAACTCACGAGGCCATCAAAGAAAGGTTTTCCCTTGTGTACGGAATAATGCTTTTCTGCGTTCTGCCGGTTGAGCTGCAGCATCTTCAACGCGACGAGTTTTAGTCCCTTTTTCTCAAATCTCTGAAAAATTTCCCCGGAAAGGCGTCTTTTAACACCGTCCGGCTTGATAAGTATTAATGTTCTCTCCACTGACAACACCAGGACTAACTTTTGCTACTCTGTTTCTTCATCTGCTTAATAGCGTGGTATTCATTGGTCCATTTTATTTTTCTTGGGACACGGCCTAATCCTATCATGTTAACCTGACACTTCCTGCTGCAGAAATGCATTGTGTTTCCATCTCTCCTGATAAATAGGAAGCCGGTACCTGGTTCAATCTGGGTTCCACAGAAGTGGCAGTTCCTCATAACCATCTTATTACCTCATTGAGAGTTTTTTAGCTTCTCTGGCTGTTTCTCGCAACATCAGAATGTCGCCCACCCTGACCGGACCCATGACGTTTCTCGCAATAATCCTCCCCTGATCTCTCCCGGAAAGCACTCGAACCTTTACCGTTGTAGCTTCCCCGGTCATTCCGGTTCTGCCCATTAGTTCGACAACCTCTGCAGGAGTACCTTCATCTGCCAATAATTTTCACCTTACTTTTTCATCTCAGTTAATTCTGAGACGATCTGTTTAAAGATTTCTTCGCCTTTTCCATAGTCAACGACAGAAATTGAAGCTGCAGATGCTATTCCAACCTTTGATCCGAGATCACTTCTCTTCTTCACATAGGCGTATGGAACCTTCCTCTCTTCGCAGAGCATAGGAAGATAGTACACGACTTCAGGTGGTGACACATCCTCTGCAATTACGACAATCTTGCTTTCTCCTCTCTCAATGGATTTAATAACCTCATTGGTACCTTTTTTGATCTTTCCGCCTCTGAAAGAATTCTCTACAAGATCAAGCAATTTCTTTTCCACTGACTCGGGAGTTTCAAATTTCACATAGCTGTTTTTATCCATTCTGGAACCTCCTTCACTAAGGTAAAATGTAAGGTCAAGACCGTATTTATACTTTGTTGGAATTTAGTCGGAGTTGACTATATCGGCAATTGCTTTCTTCACAGAGGCTTCCGGTTCGATCATGGGAGATCTGTAACCGCCCTTCTTCAATCCGAATTTTGAGTAGAAAGCGTAGTAGTAACCGGATGGAAAACGCGAACCCATTAAAGTCCTCAAAAGCGTGTTGATCTGTTTTTTTTGGACCTCGGCAGCCTTGTCCCTGATTCCCGTTGTGAATTCATTGTAAGCGTTAATAACAGCCGACGAAAAGTTACTCAGGCCGCAGACACCGCCATCTGCACCAATGGAAAGAGAAGGCACCAGAAGATCATCCTGTCCCTGTAGTATTGAGAAGTCTGGTCCTGAGAAATCCATTATTGATGAAAAATATCTCATGTCCGCCGAACTTTCCTTCAATCCAACGATTTCAGAGAATTCCGTCTTTAGCTTAGCAATCGTGTCGGTCTCGATCCTTGCACCGCACAACTGCGGGATATTGTAGAGAAACACTTCCTTCTTAACTGCAGTTATAAAATCACTGAAGTGCTTTATAATTTCAGGCTGGCCCGGCGTTATATAATATGTTGGCATGAGCACCAGTGCATCCGCACCGATATCTCCTGCATACTTCCCCAGTTCGATTGCTTCCTGCGTGGAGGATGAACCAACACCGGCGAGAACTTTTAGACCAGCCGAATTTTCCACTACGTACTTGAGGAAAGCTTTTTTCTCTTCAACACTGAGGAAAGAGAAAAGACCAGTACTTCCGCATGGAAAGAGTCCTGAAACACCTATTCCCTTCAGGTATTCAATAAGCGTCTTCGTAGAATCGAAATCTATCGTGCCATCTGGTTTGAATGGCGTAAGCATCGGGGTAATTATACCTCTGAACTTCATACGGAATATATCATATCATATGTATTAAAAATTACAATTATCTACATGGTTGAGCCGAGATTTTCCGCTCTGATCAGATCGACCAGCTGTTTGGGCAATCCCTTGGCTACAAGATAATCCCAGTCCGGTATTATTCTTCTGCTGATAGCCAGGTTTATGATCTCGTTTATGGGCATATAAAGGGTTCCGGGTGCATATGAGGTGCCAAGAAGCCATGGAGGATAATCGAAATAATTTCTGAGTCTTCCGGGCACAACATCTGTGAGTACTTCATTCAGTATCGAAGCGACTCTCTTGTTGTAATACCACTTACGCGCCGGAGTGTTTGCGAATCCGGGATTGGGAGAATAAACCATCCAGTC
>JAJZOM010000150.1 GCA_021811505.1 Thermoplasmata archaeon
AATTAAAATTTTGCTGAAGGATTAGAACTCATCATCGTCATCGTCATAATCGTCATCGTCATCATAGTCCTTTCTCTTGACGAACTTGACCAAAATAACACCTCCTGTGTGGTATGTTAGATTGTGCCAATATAAATATCTTTACTGAGACCTACTGTGACTGAATTTAGGGATTTAAAAATGCACTATGGAAGAGGAATCACAACCCCAGGAGTTTTGATATGTTATCAGAGAAGATTTTGTTCCTATTTGATTCCGATAGATCGAGAGAGCGTATGTTGGAAATTATCTTCTCGCTGTTTCCCCATGGAAAATCAGTTCCAAACAATACATGATCCAAACCGAAAAATTCAATGCCTTCCCTGAGCCAGGGCATCCACATACCTTCGGCTGTATCAACATATAGCGATTTCATCCATTGCAGAGGCGTATCTTGGCTCTGGTCACCATGATTGAGAAAGCTATTTATTCTCCCGGCAAGAAGAGGAATGAGAGAACCCAGGTGGTGTACAACTATTTTCAGTTTTGTATGCCTCTTGAGAATACCGGAAGAGATGATTTTTATGAGAGATAAAGTAACATCGAAATCCCAACCCACCATAATGTCTGCTGCATCCTCTTTCAGCCATTCATAGCTTTTGCGCATGAACGTGGGATGAAGCCAGAGAGGCTTGCCAGACTTTTCAATGTAATCGAAGAACTGTTCGAATTTAGGAGAACCAATGTGCTGGCCCAAAATATTTGAGACAATCTGAATTCCATGCAACCCCAGTTCCTGAATACACCTCCTCGCCTCATCAACCGCAAACTCTGGATCCTGTAGTGAAACTGTGCCTATTGGGATGAATCTGCTTCTATACTTTTCCCCCAATTCGCTTATTCCATCATTAGCAATTACGGTTGCCTCATTTGTCTTCTCAATTGAGAGATTAAGGTCATCAAGGTTCGGCATTGCCAGGGATATGATCTCTTTATCTATCCCCAGCTGATCCATGACTTTGATCCTGCCATCAATATCAACAAGATGCTTTAGCTCTGAAGCCATCTGTGAAATCATCGGAGATATTTTTGAGTATTTCCTGAAGTAGCTATCAGGATAGAGATGACTGTATCCATCTATGATTTCCATAATTGAAAAGTTGTGTTATGTATATATCAATGATCCCCACTCAAACTTATTTGCATGGGAGTTAGACTCATCTGGTTGTAATCATCATAAATTTTTTTTCTGCTTCCACTGAAATGTAATGGGCATATGTATGTCAGTTAACCGTTTGCAAAAATAATAATATCCCCAAGACAATCAGGGCTTGAGAGTATGAGCGACAAACTTGCTGAGGTTGAGATATCAAAAGATGGAGAGATATATTTTGCGAAAGTAATGCTTCCATCTGGAGAGGTCATTACACTTGAAAACGAGGACTTTGAAGAGGTACTGGAACAGGTGGCGAACGACCTCCAGGAAAGATATAGCAACTGAGCGGGGATGGCCCAGCGGTACGGCGGCAGCCTGCTAAGCTGTTTCTCGAATGAGAGCGAGGGTTCGAATCCCTCTCCCCGCGCTTACTTTTACGTTCCTGCAAAAGCCCTCGAACCTGTTGACCCCAACATTCCCGCTTCTGTAATATTGTTCAAGAACCTTCGAAATATTAAGAATAAATAGGCCTACTTTACCGCTATTACGTCTACTTCTACATGAATTCCGTTTGCAACAAATCCGGTAACAAGTGTGGTCCTGGCAGGTGGGTTTTGAGGGAAATATTTTCCAAACATGTCGTTCATAGTCTTGAAATCTTCCTTCTTTGCCATATAAACTGAAATTCTTACAACTCTATCCAAAGATGACCCAGAAGCCTCGAGTATATCCTTTATTTTTTTCATTGCATTCTCGAACTGCTGTGAAAAGGTTGTTTCTTTCCCTTCGATCTGACCAGTTTGCCCTGAGACAAAAACAAAATCGCCGGCAATGTTTGCATGCGAATATGGCCCACCCTTAGGCAGGCTGCTGACATCTAATGATTTTTTCATAGTTGCCTAGTGTGATTATATTTTTAATACTTGTGAATTGATTTTCCAAAAAAGTAGCATTTAAGGACTATCTCAGGTTTCCTGCCATGAGATCCCTTCTTTCAATTACTCCCCTTGCGCCTTCTGCCTGATGAGTAACCATTAGGGTACAGATCTTCAATTACCTTCTTGACCGTTTTATTTGAGAGACCTTTTGCTTTTGAGACTATCACTATTTTGCAGTAATCTTTTTATATTCCCTTAAAGGCCGCTCAGTTTCTCAGAAAAGTTCCTTAAAACTTGAGTTTCGCAAGAATTACAGCGAAATATGTCATACTGATCCGGACATATCCGTGATTTTATTATATTCCTAGCTTGTTTCCGGTAGTGCACCAACCAGTATCCGATCCGGTGGCTTTATCCCCATCTCATTGAGTATCCTGGCTGCCTCATCCGATTCGGATCCATAGACTACCCTCATGGGTGATTTCACTGGTATGGCCTTGATTCCCCACAATATTTCCGCAGCTCTTTCCACGGTGAGGTGAGATACAGTGAGCCTCTTCTCAATTATCCTTGAGAGGAGCAGGGATAACACGCATACGAAAACATGCGCCTTGATCCTTTCAGGTTTCCTGTGATATACTGGCCTTATTTCCAGGATTGACTTTATTGTCCTGAACGAACGCTCAATCTGCCACTGTTCCTTGTATGCAGATACAATTCCCTCTTCCGTGAGATCGGTATTGGTGACAATGAGGAACCTGCCTGCAATCTTTTTCAGCATATTGATTCTATTCTCATTCAGTACTGTTCCATTCTTTGTGAACCTAACCAGGGACTTCATCTTTCCAAGCGATTTCTTCAGTTCCTTCTGATCCGGGATCTCGGATATTTTCTTCTTCACAATATCTATTTTGCCATTGAGGTCTTCCAGATCCAGATCTTCTCTCTTCCTGTTGTACACCGCAATGTATCTCCTCTTTCCTGCAAGCATCCTCTGATCCACCCTGGAATCCTCCTTCATCACTTCATCCACATCTATGGTCACTTTCTTTATTATCAGATCATTTACCACATTGCCATGGGTGAAATCCGTTTCCATGAGTACATTGCGATAGGGCTGATCCCATCGATATGCAGCTGTGTTGTATTGATTCCGATCCAGGAGGTCCAGTGACCCGGATCTTCCGAATGCCCTGTCCGCGATGAATATAACGTTCTTTATGTGGAATCTCTCCTTCAGTACTGATATGGTGGATTCAAGTGTCTTCGGATCCACTGTGTTACCGGGCCATACCTCATGGTGTATCGGAATGCCATCGGCCATGACGAGACCGATGACAATCTGCTCTTTACCGCGCTTCTTATCCCGGGAATATCCGAACAAGACAAGATCATTATTCTCCTCCCCCTCAAAATATGATGATGTGAGATCGTAGTGTATAACGGAAGTATCAGGCTTCAATGCCATGAAAAGACGCATCTCTATGCGATCCTTGAATCCAATCAGTGCATCAAGTGATCTGTAAAGATCATCCTTCCCGATCCTGGGCGAATCCCATGGGTAGTATACTGTTTGGAAGAATCTGCGAATGGATATATCCGAACCGGGATGGATAATCCTGGCAGCGATCATTAGGAAAATGGTTTCCCTGTACTTTCCAAGTACAGAGAGTGAACGCATGATCCCAGTATCCTCCATGATGTTTCTGGCTGCATATATCATTCCGAAATCCAGTGGAGGATCAAATGCCATGT
>JAJZOM010000152.1 GCA_021811505.1 Thermoplasmata archaeon
CGAGTTCGATGGCCTTCTTGTATTCAAGCTCCGCCTCTGCAAAGCGTCCCCTGCGCTGCAGTACACCTGCATAGAGACTGGAAAGGCTTGCAGTTTCTGCCGCGTCATATGAAAAGGCATCAATTGCTCTCTTGATCAGGATTTCAGCATCCTGATAAGCGCCCACAGCAGAAGCGCATTTTGTGAAAAGATCCATTGCCTTGTACAGCCTTGCATCCAGCTCAATTATTCTCTTCAGGTTAATTGCAGCGTTATTCCATCTATATGCAAGGATCCCTGCAGCATTTATCTGGTCGAGGCCCGGGTCGTTGAGAATGTTAATGAACTCAACAGTGTCAACCACGGAAGGATCGCAGTCAAGCAGATCTCTCAGTCTGTCCTCTATACCTGTATCGAATCCGGCTGATTCCATGCGACCAACTCTGTGGCTGCAAGAAATGCAGTCGGATCTAAATAATATTTGATGGCCGTGACTCAATATCGGCAAAGGCCAAGATTCTCGGCGATCCCATCCCAGAAAAATAACAAACTGTTTCAACGCAGAAGGCCTTACCGATCAATCGTCGTGCGTCCCCCGTGACTCCTTTTGCAGGAGGCTCTTTGTCAGGTTCTGCTTGTAAACAGTGTTCTTCTGCAATGACAAAAAGAAATATGGTGCACGCATCTGTGTCGATGCTGCTCATTGATACTAACAATCACATATGTAGGCGTTTTGACAATGTCTGGCCGACATCGATCGATATGCTCCTTCGAGAGTTCCAGTTATCAATGTGCAATAACCCGATTCTCTCAGCGCATCCATCAGAATTGGCGCCTCCCGCTCATTTCCTGCCACCACGTATAGTCTCTTGTTTCTGCCCTTAACTCCAGCATGGCCATTACAAATCCTCCAGCCAAGCAGAGTCCCTCTTCCCTGGTCAATGTAGCAGTGAGTCTTTGCAATTCCGCGTCAATGTAATCGCTGTCAAACTGTCTCGTTTCCATGGTCTATTTTCACTTCGTACAATTCCGCCAATTCCTGAATCTCTTCCCAACGGGGTATTGAAAGTCCACCCATATGCTTGTGTGTTTGAATCAGTGAAATCACATCCTTCACAATTGTCTCGATGTCCAGCGCTCTGGCTTTTTGAAGCAGGTGCTCAAGACTAGCCCTGCTCTTCTCTTTGAGAAGAAGGAGTATTGCGTACCCTATATGGGTTCGACTGGAAGGATCAATCAGTATTGTATGAATGATTATGTCCTCCAGAGTCAGTATCCGCTGAAAGGGGTCGTAAAAGAAATACTCGCTGTCGGTGATAAATCGGATGCCGTAGTCTGGAAAAGCGCTAAGCGCCGTCTTCTTCAGATATTATGACTCGTTAACTTCACCCTTTTTTGTCTTCGCTATAAAGTCAAATCCCTTGGACCATACCATCGCACTTCCCTTTGGAAGTATCTTATCTGCCAACTGTCGCCGCGCAAATTCAACATAAGCATGGATGAACTGTTCAATTTTCAGACTCAACGTAAGATTTTGCTTGCCCGGAGGTAAACCGTACAGGCCCAGATTGTGCTCAACTCTCCATCTTGTGCTTTGTGAAATGCTTGTTGGAAACTCTGCGCCTCCAAGATCTCTGGAGAGTATTGGCAGGCTGGAATATGCCAGCATATTTTCCCAGGGGATCTGAGCATATGCCAGAACTAAATCAGTCAGATTCCGGGCATGAGAATTGCTTGACGGCTCTACAATGATTCTCAAGCCTTCCCGTTTTCTTGATATGAATCCCTTCCTGAACAGGCCACTGACGATTTTTGAAGCCGAACCATCTGACAAGTTCATCCTTGTTGCCAATTCTCCGATCGAAAAACTGCCGTGAGCAAGCGTCCTCATTACCCTGATCTCGTGAGGCGTAATTACATATTCACTCATTGCAGTTTTCATAATAATTCATTAATTGAAATAACTATATAAATATTTTTAGTTAATGAACAATCTCAGATGAAATGGGCTGGTAAATGAAGTCATGCCGTGCAACGACTGCCTGAGCGTAATACTGTGAACGACTGTAGCCCATAACTGACTATGGGTAACTTCTCAAGATGAAGTTCTCCTGATGCCGGTCAAGTAATCTCCATTCTGCATATTGTCTCCTGAGTTCGGCAAAGGTGTACTGATTTTCCCAATCACGCATTTTGTGTTAGGAAATAGCATTTACCGCAAAACAGGTTATGACGAAAAGTAAATTCATACCATTATCTTCAGTATAGCGTGGATAGCGAGTGGGTAGTGAGTGATAGATGAGAGTCAAGCTTGGGGCATTGCCAAATTTTTCGCCAGATCTGTTAAAAAGAAACTCAAAAGCAATCTCCTTGCACTATACACCGTTGGTTCCTTGGCTGAGGGAGATTACATCCCCGGCCGGAGTGACATTGATACCATATTAATTACGAAACACTCCCTGCCAGATTGTACCAAAGAAAAAGTCGAGGCCATGGCCGCATCGTTCAAAACCCGGTATTCCATACCAAAATCCATCGGTTCCGTCATTATTGAAGAACGGCTTCTGCGGCACCCTTACGGTGCTGATATCGATTTGATGCCTGAGATATTGCGATTGAAACTTCAGGGTAAAGTTGTTGTGGGAGGATACAACCTTGAGAAGGTACCCATGCCCTTCAGGAAGTATATGGACTGCTACAAGATTCCACATCTGGCTTCGTGCGCATCACATCGACAAAAGGCAAGCGGCCTCAAGAACTGTAGAAGCCACAATAAACACCATTCTTTACGAACTCAGATTCAGCATTTGGTGTGAAAAGAAGGAATACGTGCTGCGAAAGAGCGAAGTTATACCCGCCTTCATCTCGCTCGGCAAAGCCAAGCGGTTCCACCGTTCCCTGAAGCAGATGCAACCCTATGTCATTGGAGAGAAAGCCGACTTGGAAGTTGAGTGGCTTGAAACGGTATTAATTGGGATATCTGCTCACAACAGAAAACGCTACTCAATAACTTGAGGGGTAGCAAAACTCCTTTGTGGGCGTGGATTCTGCCTGTCAGCTAAGAGGTTGACGGCAATTCGCTCGCACTATTTTTCTCTTGCTAGTTCAGCCCGCCGAAAGATTAATTTATATTTTGGCGCACAGATAATAAATTTAATTCACAATCAAGCCATTAGCCACTGATTTGTATGGTACGTTTCATAAATCAACATGTTTAAATAACTCCTTTTTTACTCCACTGGCTTAACTGTGGGGAATGTGTATTTCTATGTTCAGCCTTAATATACAGTCAGTCAGAAGATTCCAGCATAGTACAAACAGAAAAAGACTGCATCACTCCCGGATCATTGTGCTTGTCTCAGCATGTCTGGCATTCATAATGCTCACAAGCGCTCTCACTGTTGCCTCCGGCGGACAGAATGTACAAACTGTACAGTCAGCACAGACTGGACAGAATGTGTCATACCGTGCAGGCAGTGTCACCAGACGTTTATCAGGCTCTGACACAGGCACAGTCACCAGGCAAGTCGCAGCCGGTATTGTTTCGGCAGCAACAACACCAGTCTTTCCAGTAACCTTCACAGAGACAGGATTACCGTCAGGATCAACGTGGAACGTTACGTTAAACGGTGTGACTGAGAGCGGATTGGCCGGAAGCGCAATCACATTCAGCGAGCCGAACGGTACATATGCATACACACTGACAGGCCCTTACGGATATCAACTGGTGTCCCCTGTAGCGACAACAGGCACTGTGACTGTTGCCGGCAACCCGAACAC
>JAJZOM010000072.1 GCA_021811505.1 Thermoplasmata archaeon
TTTACCTCTCCCGATATTTCTTATCCTTTTTGCCATGTTGGCACCTGCTATTCTGTTTCTTGTTATTGGTATACAGCCGTCTGCCAGATACGCAGTATATTCTGGGATACTGGAAATATTGATCATAGTAGCCATGTTCGTGGTGACCTTGTTGATTACTAAAGGCTCATTTTACCTGCCTTCATTCTCTGGTCAGACCAATAACGGAGGTAATTTTGCCCTGGCAATATTATTCGCAATGGGTATTCCAACAGGATACGGGGCAATAGCGCCAATATCGGGAGAGGTAAAAAATCCGGAAAAAGTTGTTGGAAAAGCTGCGATTTCTGTTATTATGACCGGCGGGATTCTTTCTGCACTATTCATTTATGGAATCATAAACCTTCTTTCATTCAAGGGTCTTCCGTTACCTATCCCTGGTTCCGGATTGCCAATCCTTTCAATTATAGGGAATGATTTTGGGAACCTTGGGAAATATTTCATCGTTGCCATGGCAATCGGGGCCATTAATGATGGAATTCTGGCAATCTTATCTTTCGCATCTGCAGCTTCAAGGACTATTTTCAGGATGGGGTTTGACCACACATTACCGTCGATTTTCGCATATAAGAGGCGAGATCAGCCATTGATCTCTAATCTGGCCGTGTCAGGCTGCATGATAGTTATACCTACCATCATGATTTTCTATTTCAAGCCGGAAGTTGCATTTGTGATTCTCGGCACAATCTCTGTTCTCGGAGGGCTGCTAATACATATCACAGCGGATTTTTCCCTTTTGAGAGTTGGCGTAAGGAGGGCCAGAAGGTTTCTGATCAGAGGGGTCACTGGCTTTTACAATAAATTGTTAGTGTTCAAAGAGATCGTTCTTGCCCTCGTCGCAGCCGTAATGACAGTAGCGGAGCTCCTCTATTCTGCATATTCAACGAATATAATATATTCAACAATTTTCCTGATGTGGATTGTAATTGGGTATTTGCTCATTGACGTGAAGGATATAGTCTTTAGGACCCCATATGAGGAATTGAAATCGACCAAGGAGGACAGAGTCGCAGTGGAGCGCATGAAAAGCCTGACTGCAATAAAGATTCGAAGTGTTCTTCCTGATGTTGTAATCAATGCCGATGATACCATTGAAACTGCCATTAATAGATGCCAGAAGCTAGATTCTCCTGCTGCAGTAGTCATAAATTCACAATCGATTCCTTTAGGAACTTTCGTTACCAGAGATGCTTTTCTTTTGTCGGAATATGAGATTTCCAGAATGAAGGTCAGAGAGGGGATAATGGAAAGAGTTGTGAATGTAAAGGCGGATCAACCACTTTCCGACCTACTCAGGCTCTTTCGGGAAACTGGTATGCCAATTTTGTGCATAGTAGACGAAAATGGGAAATTTGCTGGGACAGTTAGGGAGAGAGAAATCATATTGCAACTGGCGTCGATCCGGCAGGAATCCACTGAAGTCGTGCATCCAGCATGATTGAATACTTGCAGGACTCGGTTATCTTTGCTTTATTCTATGGGAACAATGAATCAATGCACTTTACATTCAAGCCACGAATCTTAAATCGCTTCCAGTCCAAAGGTTATGAATCACTAGTGGTAATTTGACCCGAAGGTTTCACCTCAGGAAAAATGGATTCAAGGACTTCTGACTGGCCAAGAGTGTAAACTCTCTGTTTCTGCCTGTTGCATTCCTGCGACAGATAGGGATAAGCGAGAGCTATCGCATCATAGACTTTCTCTTTTATCATCAGTATCGCCTTGGCGATTCCGATTTTCCCCGCAACATTCTCCAACTCATGGTCATATTCTGTGAGATTGTGCCGCAGATAATTCACCTGTATACGTTGCAAGAATGATTTATCACTCCCGCTATCTGCTGGTACAAAATCATAATTCTCTCTCTCCATTGAAACATATTCATGAAAATCATTATAGCCCTTAATAGAAGCTTTCAGCAGTGATTCAGGAGAAATGATCCTTACCGATATCTCTAATCTTTTGATTTCTTCAAGAAGTCTCATTTCCTTATTTTTTGCAACTTTTTTCATTACTTTTGATCGTTGCTCACTTTTTATCCGGCGGATGTTGAACTCCTCGGTTCCTTCTATGTTGATGATCCGGCTGAGTTTATATAGCTTCATCTTTGGTGCACTTTTGTAATGAGGATTGAACCTTTCCAAATCGGGGTTTCCTAGAAATATACTGATCATAGAGTCTGTCCAACCCCTTGTTTTCAGACCTGCTTTTGATATATATTCCTCATTTTCAGTATCTTTTTTTGCTGGTTTTAAAGGTTTTCTTATATTTTTAACGGCAGGGTTATTAGGCATAAGTATTCGAGTCCGTTCAGTTAGATTACCCCGCCATCGGTTAAACACATTTAAAAATTATTTGCGTAGATGATTTCCCTGATATAGAATTATAAAGGTGTAATAAAGTAAGTATTTACCGTGTCCAGCTTATCATTAAGCTTTCTTTCCGCATGAATTTGGAACATTGTCCTCGAATTTCTCGACCGCCCGGAACGACATTCCAATCATGCTGGTAAGAGTCTTGGGGAACAACTGCTAGTGTTATGACCTATTAATTATGTTGTATAGTATTTTGACAGTTTCTTGTCGGCTTTTTCCTTGGTGAACAGCCACTCTATCTTTGCCCGCTCCCTGTTTCTCCTTTTTTGCCATGCTCTGACTTCTCCCTTCAGGTTCTCGCGGGATTGAAACCTTCTTTTGGTGCACTGTGCGTCCAATACATTGATCTCGATCTCCGCAATGTTGAGCCAGCTTGCGTGTTTGGGAGTGTAATGGAATTTTATGCGTGAGATCATCTTCTTTCCCTCTTCTTCCCCGAATGTTTCCATTATGGATTTGGTGAAATGCGTATTGAGATTGTCGAGGACGATATGCAGCTTCCTTGCTTTGCTATGGGCATCAAGTACGTCCTTTACGAAGAGGGCAAAGTCCTTCTTTGTCCTTCTTTCCGTGACCTTTGCAATCCTCTTTCCCCTTTTCGGATCGACAGCGATGAATATGTTTGCAGTGCCTTTCCTTTCGTATTCGTAATCGAATTTCTCCGGACTGCCTGGTCTCATTGGTATCGGGTTTCTCTTGTCCGAATGTATCTCCTTTGACTTCTCGTCTATGGCAATGATGTGCAGCTGTCTTCCATTCCTGGCATAAAGATCCAGGAGATCGTACATTCTCTTTCGAAATTCCTCATCTATGGTCTGGATGCACCACATCCTTCTCTTCCAGGGCTTCGCGTCGTTTTTTTAAAATCATGCGGACAACCTCCCTGTTTATCCCCTCAAGACCAGGTTTCTTCTTCAGCTCTTCCGCAATGAGGCGAATGGTCCATCTCTTTCTCCCCTTCGGAGGGGATGAGCATGCAAGTGCAATGACCTCTGCTTTCTTGTGATCATCATACTTTACCGGCTGCCCAGGTCTGGAGGCGTCATGGATTGCCCTGTCAACACCGCCTTCGATGTAACGCCTCTTAACCCTGAGGACGGTGTCCCTGTTTATGTGCAGTATATCTGCAATCTCATCGTTTCCTTTGCCATCGTGTGCGAGGAGCAGAAGGTTTGCTCTCATCACTTCCCTGACTGTTCTCTTTCCCTTCCGGATGATGGTCTGCAGATCAGATACCGTTTCGTCATTCATCTCGAGTTCGATCCTTTTCATTGGAAAGGTATCTGAGAAATAGTAGATAAATATAACGAATAATTAACGGGTCATGACACTAGTGACAGAAA
>JAJZOM010000218.1 GCA_021811505.1 Thermoplasmata archaeon
TCATAGTGCTTCAATCAGCCAATGTTTCAGAACAATCGCATTTCCAGCGAACATTGCAGGTACAGCAGCCCTCATCACCTGCCATAGGGGGAAGTTCCACGGCATTATTATGAAAATCACTCCCAGGGGATCAAATCTGACATATGTCTTCTTTCCCTCTGTATTTACAAATTCCGGTTCCAGAAACTCCCTGAATGATTCGAGTGCATAATCAACAAGTTTGATGCACTTGTCTATCTCGGCCAGACCCTGTTCAATGGGTTTTCCCATCTCCATGGACATCAGTTTTCCAAGGTCTTCCCTCCTCTTCAGAAGGTTTGGCCTCAGGACGTTCTTGAAATAATCCACCCTGGAATCCATGTCAGCACCCCATGTTCTTTCACCAGATCTCATTGTGCTGACTATTTCCCTGACATGATCCTTTGAAAACTCGTCGTATTCCTGAATCTCCCTTCCAGTGTAAGGATTCACGGTTTTAATAGACATAAATATTCAAGGTTAAAATGCTTTATAACACTTATGAAATTAATCTATACCATACCTTCATCATTTTCTATGATGAAGGAGTTGGAAAGTGGCAGGTTATGAACACCATTACCATTTATCAAGGAGGGGTTCGAAATGCCATTGGTTCATGGCATATTGATCTCAATTATGTTTACGCCTGAGTTTTTCAGGCTTTCTTTCAGTGCTTCCCTGTATGAAGAATCACTGTCCGAATAATAATAAGAGGAGCCGAAGCTCTTTGCAAGCATGCCCAAGTCTGGGTTTGTGAAATAGACGTTTGATGGTTTCAGGCCTTTGTCTTTCTGCTCCTCAGCTATGAGGGTAAGGGTTCTGTCGTTGAACACCGTAATGGTTATGTTGACGCCCATACGCTTTGCAGTTTCAAGTTCCTGCACATTCATCAGGAATCCTCCGTCTCCCGATACGGCCACCACAGGATCGTTCTTTCTTATTATGCCGCAGGCCACGGCTGCTGGCAGAGAAGAACCCATCGAGGCAAAGCCGTTGTAAATGATGGTCCTTCCACACATTTTGGGCTGATACCATCTTGATACCCAGACCTTGTGCATTCCAACGTCTGAAATAACCCATGTCTCAGGTGAGAGGGTATCCGTGAGAACCTTCATTATCTTCCTTGGCAGATCCTCCCCTTTTCTGTTGTAATCCGTGAATTCAATCCTCCTCTTCTCCCTTATACCTTCAAAAATCCCAATGCCTTTCCTTGGTGTGACCAATCCGGCAAGGTTGATCACACTGTGCGAGATGTCACCGATAACTTCAATGGCCACGGGAAAATGGGAATCTGATTCAGTCGGGTATGTGTGTATGTTTAATACGGGGACTTCCGAGTTGCCGTTCCATACGGAAGGATCGTATTCAACCAGATCAAATCCTATTGCAATGACAAGATCAGATTTGTTCAGCACCCGGAGTTGATCAGGAAAAGGGCGGTAACCGACAGAAAACATGTTCAGTCTGTCTTCAAATGGAACCATACCCTTTGCCATGAAGGTGTTTACAACCGGTATCCCGGTTCTGTGAATGAAATCTGATACTGCCTTGATTGAGTTCGATCTTATTATACCGTTTCCGGCCAGTATAATGGGGTTTCTGGCAGAATTAATGGCACTGGCTGCATTTCTTATGTTATCTATTATTGCATATTCTACCGGAGCCTTGAGAACTTTCAAAGGTTTTGCATCTGTCTGTTCTGATCCAACATCCTCAGGTAGCTGTATGTGTGATGCACCCTGAACCTCAAGTGATGCTATCCTGAATCCCTTTCTCACTATCTCCGGAATTGTGTCAGGCTTCAGAACTGCCTTGTTGTACTTCGTTATACCTGAGAAAAGGGCAATTGTATCAATGTTCTGGTGCGACTCCTTGTGGATTCTTCCAGTATTGGCCTGTGCAGTAATTGCTACCAGCGGAATCTTATCCAGGTGGGCATTTGCAACGCCTGTGACAAGGTTTGTTGCTCCTGGCCCAAGGGTGGAAAGGCAAACTCCAGGCCTACCCGTGATCCTGCCGTATATATCTGCCATGAATGCAGCCCCCTGCTCATGCCTTGTGAGGATGAACTCGATGCCGCTGTTGTTTATTGAGTCTATGAGGTCAACGTTCTCTTCCCCCGGTATGCCAAAGATATAATCCACTTTCTCATTGTCCAGGCATTCTACAAAAAGATCTGAGGCTTTCATGGTTTCAACATTATTTTTATGGACTTATAATTTGGGAATTTACCATTGCCATTGAAAAAACATATTGATTTACTGTAGATGAAAGCCAACAGAGCAACTATGTGATAGCATATGGGAATGAAAATATTCTAACCATTTGAATCCTTAGGGTCGCTTTTTCTTTGAACAACAATGGAAAGACCCTTCCATGTCACCGTGTAGCCAAGAGTCTGGAGAACCTCTGGGGCTGACAGCCCTGCGTTCTCTATTATATCCACCATTTTCTCTGAATCCGGGTAAGTGTCTGCCAGACGCTGTTTGATCTGAATCATTTTATCCGGGTTCTGTATTTTTTCCTTTTTGGTTTCAGTGGCAACGGATATTCCGGGATGCCTGGCATTGACTTCGTTGATCAATTCCCCCCAGTCCAGGGAATCCCTGAAACATATCTCTCCCTTGATCTTTTTTTCTGACCCGAATACCAGATACACGTTTTCCATAGAAATGCCTTTTTCAGAAAGAAAAGTCTTGATTTTCCTGTCCTGATCAATTGACTGTGGTACTGAAAGGTTGATAAGAATCTCTCCGCCACCGGAGTTCAATGAGCAGTATGGTACAAAAACCCCATCGGGAACTGTGACGGGCATTGTGTTGAATCTCACCGGAAAGTCGCCATGAGATCTGTCCAGTTCTTCATGGAACTCCGGGAAATAATCTGAGGTTTCATCTCCAGCCCTGAACCTGTATGTTTTCTTCCCCTTTGTATCTCTCTCTTTAAGCATGATGGTTGCTTCAATCTCCCACTGATCCTCCCTGCATATTGACCTGAAGATCCTTGCCAGTCTGATCCCGTATCTCTCTGATCTTTCCAGTATTGACATTGGACCTGAAACAGTTATTGATTCTATTTCACTGCCACCTGTTCTGATTGTAGAGAGAAGCCCGAGATTTTTTATTCTTCTTAAAACACTGTGCCAGTCCCTGATTCTAAGAATATCCATGCTTACACTGTGCATGAGCACAGTTTCGACCTGTTCCATGTTGAAGATCCTGCAAAGTTCATCAGGGTCCGTGTCAGGGGGTTCCACAAGGATCTGCTCGCTTTCCTTATCACCATACATGGCATTTTCCACATTGAATGCATCTGTTTTCATCTCACCCGCTATTTCCTCGAAAACTTTCTTCCGTTCACTTTGGTCCAGCACAGGGAGCGGCGACCTGGAGAATATCTCCTTTCTTACCATATAAGAATCAAGTTCTGATGGGGGCCTGAATTTGCTCATTCTCTCAGTAATCAGGAAGAGTCCGCGGATAACCTTGTGATTCCTGGATCTGACCTCAATCTCCTTTCTTCCCCGATCAATGTAGTCCATGTTATGGTTCACAGCGGATTTCATGAAACTGATGACACTCTGGGCGAGATCTGACGAATCTGATGACAGAAATACCGGTCGAACATCTCCCTTCTTTGTCTTCTTAACTATCATCAGATCTGTTGGGAACACCTTTTCTCCTCCTTGATGAAGTGGCATATTCCGAGGTGCTTTTAGTAACTACCTCGTATAG
>JAJZOM010000200.1 GCA_021811505.1 Thermoplasmata archaeon
CACGGTAAGAATGTTTCAGCAGCTCTCTCCATGATCACAGGCAATGCTATCTATACAAATTCTCAGGCCCTAGCTATTGGCCTGATTAATGGAGAAGCCTCAAATTTAAGCACCTTTTTGGCACAGGAAGGGCTTGCGGCCAGTTCATCAGCACCTAACGTGATAATTGAAAATCCTAACCTGTATGACAATTTTCTCTCTTTTTTGAGTGATTCATTTGTAGATGGTATTCTCATCACAATTGGCGTGCTGGCTATTTTGCTCGATCTATATCATGGGAGCGTTATATTAAGCGTTATTGGCCTTATCATGATTGGCCTCGGTTTGATAGGTGCTGAAATTATAGGTGCACCTCTGATTGGACTTGTATTTATTCTCGTGGGAGCAATATTGATACTAGCTGAATTCAAATTAGGGCATGGGTTCATGATGATAACAGGTATGGTCGTAAGTCTGATAGGAGCTTTTCTCCTCGCACCGGCCTATATAACATATTCGCCTTCCGCTAATTCCTCCTCTCCATTCAGTACAGGCAACCTGTACTTTGCTGCTGCGCTCATCATTATTGCATTTCTGGTAGCATATTATCTGCAATATATCATCAGGTCACTTGGCCGTCGGAAATATACTGGCCTTGAGAGCATGGTTGGAACTGAAGTCGAGGTAAAGACACCGCTTGCACCTGAAGGCTGGGTTTCCTTTGAGGGACAGATGTGGAAGGCCAGATTAATAGAAGAAGGTTCAGCAGAAGCCGGCGAGAAGGTGTTTGTAAAATCAAACGAGGGCCTGACATTGCTTGTCCAGAAGAATAGACCTGATAAGAAGGATTGAGGAAGCACAGGTTATTTTGAGAGGTCAAAATTTTAACCCCTTCTTTATACACAAAGAAATAAGAGACGAATTTTTTATTATAGATTCACATCATGACTGGATCTAATGAACATTCTTGGGTTCGACGTAGGCGGTACAAAAATATCGGCTGTTATTGGAAACGAGAAAGGTGAAATAATAGGTACCGTGAGGAGACCTACAATCAAGCATCTTGGCAAGAACAGGTTACGCGACCAGTTATTCGAAATGGGAGACAGCCTTCTTAGCACGCATGGTATAGGCAGGATTGATTCAGTGGGGGTTATTTTTGCGGGTCTTGTGGACAGAGATAAGGGTATGATTATCTCCTCACCGAATATACTCGGCCTCAATGATTTTCGAATATCAGAGGAACTTCAGAAACATTTTAAAGCGGGGGTAGTGCTGGAAAACGATGCAACAGGCGCAACAATAGCGGAGAGAATGTTTGGATCAGGTAAGGATGTTGACAACTTCATCTATCTCACCCTGAGCACCGGTATTGGCGGTGGAGCATTTGTAAACGGGAACCTGATGAGGGGGAAAAATGGCCTCGCTGGGGAATTCGGTCACATGGTGATTATGTCCAATGGCCCAACCTGCGGATGCGGAAGAAAGGGTTGCCTGGAGGCAATAGCCAGCGGTAAGGGAATAAGCAGGCGTGTCTCGGAGAGCATAACTGCCGTGCGAGACTCCAAGATACTTTCCAAGATTAATCCGGGGAATCTTACAGCAGAGACAATTTTTGATGCAATGCGCAAGGGTGACATGCTTTCAAGGCTGATTATCGAGGAAACTATCTATTACCTGTCGATAGGTATCGTGAACCTTGCCTGTGCATTTGATCCTGAGGTTATTATAATAGGCGGCGGTGTGAGCCTCGCAGGGAATACACTGTTTAGACCATTAAGGGAAGCGGTTAGGGAAGAATTCAAATCCATGTACAGACCGGTAAAGATAGTACAGGGTCTTAAGAATGGAAGTGATCTTGCTGCAATATCTATCGCGCTGAAGAAGTACTGAAATTATATCCCTTTAATCCAGAAGCTTCATCGCAGTGTTAAGCATGATCTCAACCCCGTATTTCATTGCATCTTCATCTATATCAAAAGTCGGGGAGTGGTTTGGACTGGTTTTCCCCTTTTTCTCGCTGGCGGTTCCTAAAAAATAGAAAGTGCTCGGAACCTCACGTGCAAAATATGCAAAATCCTCTCCTCCCATAATTGGATCCTTGTGTAAAATGCCCTCATTACCAACAACCTTCGCGGCGACAGATTCAAGGATTTCCGTGATCTTCCTGTTATTTCTAACAGCGGGATAGCCCTCTATGTATTCAAATTCGTAATCGGCACCGTAGGCTTCACAGATGGACTTCAATATTTTACCAAGTTCCTGCTTTACCTTTTTTCTGATCGATTCGTCAAAGGTCCTGACCGTGCCTGTTATTTCAGTATGTGCGGCAATTATGTTGTATCTGTAACCAGAATTGAATGTACCAACTGTAACTACAGCCGGGCTGAAAGCGGGAATCATTCTGGAAACAATGCTCTGTATCAGGTCAACGTAATAAGTTCCAATAAGAAGAACATCAACTGCTTTTTCAGGCTGGGACCCATGCCCTCCTTTTCCATGTATTTTTACGCGGAATTCATCGGCATTGGCCATAGCATAATCATAATACGTAGAGATTTGACCGCATTTTTCGTCTGACGAAACATGCTGTCCCACGGCTGCATAAACACCCTTCAGGTAGCCAGCTTTAACAAATTCAATTGCACCTCCCGGTGGATTCTCCTCTGCCTGCTGAAAGATCAATCTCACGGTCCCCTTCTTTACACCGCTGGCTGAAAGCATTTTAGCAACACCTAGTAGCATCGCAACGTGGGCATCATGCCCACACGCATGCATTACACCCGGATTAACCGAACTGAAATCAACCTTATTCTCTTCCGTAACCGGCAGAGCATCCATGTCCGCTCTCAAAACGATTATCTTACCAGGTTCTTTACCGGCAATATCCGCAACTAGACCGGTATTTCCTACATGCTTAACCTCAAGGCCAAACGATCTTAGCTCAGATTCAATATGCCTGCTCGTCTCAATCTCCTTAAAGCTTAGCTCTGGATGCTTATGTATAAGGCGTCTCTGGTCGACAACGTACTTCTCTATTTCTGGTGAAATTGCCATGTTCCACATTATCATGACTTCAATAAATAATGTTTGTGGGTAAACTGCATATTTAGATCAGTAACAAAAAAGTGTGTTTCTGTACTGGATCCGATCGGATTCAGACAACGTGAGCATGGAGAAACACTTATATATGGGGGGCCAGGGTACATACCGAACAAAGGAAGAGAAGGCAAGGATTGTGATGGAAGTGCTTTCAAACTCGTCAACTATATCTGAGATCTGCAGAAAGTTCAATGTTGCAACCTCTGCCGTATACAAATGGAGGGATGAGTTCATATCCGCTGGTACTGCTGCCATGGAACATGGCAGATCCACGGTCGAAGCGTCCCTTACAAGGGAGATCAATGAACACAAGGGTATAATTGGTGAACTTACAATAGCAAACGAAACCTTAAAAAAAATTCATTCTTCGAAGAGTGGGAAGCTATGAATGATCTCGTAATGAAAAGATTCCCCAAATCTAGATCAGCAGTCTAAACAAATTTCATAATCATGAAGAGGGTGAATACTATGGCAAGGTAAGGACTGGAGTACTTGAAGAGGTTGAAGGAACTCTTCTGGTTGTGCTCTTTCACGAACAACGCAGCAAAGATTAGTAAGGGAGCAGATAAAACCGCAACGACGAAAATATAAACTGGCGAATTTTCCCCAAGGAAGTAGGGGATTATTGAAAATACAACCAGAAGAATCGCTGAAAACGAAATACAA
>JAJZOM010000073.1 GCA_021811505.1 Thermoplasmata archaeon
AAGCATATCAAACGGAAAGAGTATTAATTTTAGTATGTTTATGGAATTATTGTCAATTAACTGTTTATCCATTAAAAATTCGAGACTTTATGGGTTGCCCGAAGGAATGGAACTCAAGGACATGGGCGGAGAGGAGATATTTGTATGCGACTACGATGCAATCCTGAAGGGAAAATTTAACTTCAGACTGTACGTTGAAATCTCAAAATTCTTCGAACTGATACTGATGAACCAGCCCGGAAGAGTTGAGGACTTCATGGATTCCATTATTTCCGGGGCGTCAAGAGTGGTGATTCGCCCCGATGAGACGCCACAACTCATAACCCGGATGCTCGAATTTTCTCCCGAGGTTGTTATGCCTGCAAATGGATCCAGTAAAGTGAGGGAATTTCTTTCACTCGGAGGGGAATATCTAATTTCTGATCGCGAGGTTCCCGGAAATTTTGTATTGTGTTATCTGGTTTCCAGAATTGCAGCCGGAGAAAAATACGTGCAACTGGTCGATTTTCCGGAAGACATGCTGCCATATCTTGGTTAAGGTAGCTAGTGTGAAGAAAGGAATAAATACAATGCAACGGTAAAGATTTGTTGTAGTTGCCTCAGAGAGAATTTGAGAAAATCAGTCCGTTTGTTTCATCCCTTTCGATCCTGAGCTTTCTTTTTGCACTTACCATGAATGTTTTTGGATATACTATTTTCTATCTCCTTGAAACCAATCATATTCCAATCATTTATGGCGGCATAGGAACGACTGCAGGACAGATCGTCCTTCTTTTCATTGTCATCCCGCAGGGTCGCCTGATTGACAGAGGAAAATCTTACACCTTGATGATTATAGGTGCCCTGATTTACTCGGTTTCGATTATATTATTCTTCGTAGATACGAAATTCATGCTTCCCATGGCTGCTATTCTTGCATCTTCTCTCATTACCATTGTCCTGGTAACACAAAACACGTTTAAAGCGTCCCTGTCCTCTTTTATTGGGAAAGCAGTTAAATCAAATGTCATAGGAAAACATTATTCCAGGATAGTTATGATGGAAACTGCCGGTGGAACCGTCGCCATGTTTGCGGTTGCCGCGACTGTATACTTTTCCGATATAAGCATGATTTACCTTATTCCAGGAATTATTCTACTTGCTGCTACCGTGTTGAGTCTTTTCTTCCTTTTTCCAGAAGAGAGAAAACACATCAAGGACGAAGAGAATAAAACTCACCGGCCGGGTTTCATGGAAAGTGTAAGGACTTTCAGGAAAAGAAAAAGATTTATTGCGCCACTGCTGTTTGCGAAGATTTTCATGTCCATTGGAGTGTATGGAGTATCGTACTTCTTCATTATTAGCGCCCAAAAAATTGGGATTGCCCCTATTTATGCCATATTGTTGCTGGGAGTGGGATTTGCTGCGTCTGTTCCATTCGGCATTTATTCCGAGAGGTTTGTAGACCGGAAACCTAAGATCGGAAAATCTTACGTTGTCGCAATTGGTCTGCTTGATGTTTTCATGTATCTTTTTCTTGTAATTGCTTTCTCTCAGCACATACCATATCTGTTCTACCTTTCAATGGCATTCTCCATTCCCGGCCCTCTCCTCGTGGCGGGGGCTATGTCCTATGAGCTGAAAATAATTGGAAAAGAAAACAGAGGCATGTTTGTTGCAATTCAGAGAACACTCGTTGGAATAACATTCATAATCCTGGGTATTCCCTTTGCATTTCTGTTCTCTATTGATTTCACACTCATTTGGATTTTTGTGTTGGCAGGTTCGATTGGCTCCCTGATATCAGCAATATTCCTTCCATCCAGAGATTTTATCGAGAGTAATTATTTGAAAGATAAGCCCGCGGATTCGTGAACTGCCGGGAAGCAGAGATGCCGCCAAAAACATCCGGGTCTGGACATTGCCATTCATTTTCTTTATCCTGCAAACATCTGTTGAGTTTTTTCCACGTTGCAGTAATTTTATACCAGGGGAAGTCCCAGTTCTTCCATCTTGAAGGATTGTAATTTATCGCTTCATTGAAACTCCCAACGTGAGCCTGAAGGAATATTGAAAGCTGTTAAGTGATAGTACAATGGATGCACCCCGGTAATACTAACTCGTATCAGAATGGTACGGGCCCGCTGGGATTCGAACCCAAGTCTTCGGCTTCGAAGGCCAACAGGATATCCTAGCTACCCCACGGGCCCATTGTTAATCAATATACTTTACCTTATTATAAAATGAATGATTTTCTCGATTCTCAGAGTGTTTTCTGTATGCTTTCCCCAGTCGGGAAAATTTTGCGAATGTCTCCAGTAGAACGAATGTAGTCGTAGAGAGTGTAGTACGGCTTTGTCTTTCCTTTCTCAACGATCCTTGTTGCAGTGGAAAAGTTGAAACAGAGATTGCATTTAACGGGGAAGCCGGCATGAAGGAAGCAGGTCCCCCCCTCGTTGAACATGCACAGCGACTCCAAAGATCTGTCACTCAAATTTATCTCGCCTCCCGACTGATTTCCCCAATCTTGTGAAGCAGTAAATCGCAGGCGGTAATTCCCTTTTCTTTAATATCATCCCGACGCAATTCCATAAGCACCTGCGCAGATAAATGCATAACGCTCTGTGGTTTCTCTGTGGAGGAAATGTCCATTACCTCTCCCGTTGTATAACGCCTGAAGATCGGAATCAGACTTGCATAGACATTGTTCTGCGTGGTCTCGCCATAATTCTGGTCAAGGTATGTTTTCAACTCTTCCTTCGTTCCATAGGCAACTAGCTCGAAGCATCTGGCGATCTTGGACATTTCGATTCCGAAGAAGTCACCAAGTGCTTTCGCTGAATTCTCTGAGCGCTCATAAGAAATGCGAGCCTTGTCCTCAAAACCCCTCAGGGAGAAATAGATGCCCGCGATAGTATACCAAGTTGGAAGATAGTCGTCGGGTATATTGAATTCCGTGAACAGGAAATCGTCCATTTCTGGGAATATATGGCCTTCTTTGAATGCTTCCCCGATAAGTTTGATTCCCATTGCCATTCTCTCCTTATTCCGGTCATGTGAATCCTCAGCCAATTTAATGAGTTCGTCAGCATAAGTCAAACCGGCCTTTATATTGAAGAGATTGAGAAGAACAGTAGCGCCAAACCTGAAAAATGAAAATGACAGGCTACTTTCACTGACCAGCTTTACCAGACCTGCCTCGCTCTGGAAATAGAGCTTGAATTTGTCTAACTGATTTGCGTTAAAATACATTTCACACAGATTGTGCGTCGCATAGGCTCTTGCGACCATATCACCGGACATGTACGATTTCTCAATGATTTCTGTAAGAATCCTGGCCGCTTCGTCGAATCGTCCCCAGTAACTGTAAATTATTGCAATGTTATTCAGATTGAGGAGTTCCTTCTCAAATCTCTTCAGTTTCTGGTTTATTTCAAGCGATTGCCTAAAGCATTCGAGACCACCCTGAAGATCAAATCTCCTGGTCTTCACAGTGCCAAGGCTGTGATAAGAATCCGCCATAACACTCTCGATGCTTTCTGTTTTGCCTACCTCCATTGCTTTTCTTGCAAAATCCTCTGCGAGAGAAATATTGTTCAGGTACGAATAATCCATGGACAGTGTAATGTAAACCTCTGCTTTGTCCACTGGATTAAGGTCCTTCATGGCTAGAATATCCTCGCATGTGTGAATTGATTCTTCGTATTTGTCAACCTTTCTATACAGCTTGGCAAGTTTTAGTTTGACCAGTGAAGAGTTTGTGAAT
>JAJZOM010000116.1 GCA_021811505.1 Thermoplasmata archaeon
CTCCTTGACCGTTCCAAGGGCAGCTTCCGGAAAGCTGATTTCATTGATTACATAAAGGTCATCATTATTTCTCGTTATTCCATTCTCGTCGGATACATTGAGAACCACGAACAAATCTCCGGTTTGTCCGAGGTTAGACTGCCCTTTTCCACGGACTCTCAATCTCAGGCCATTCTGCGAACCTTTTGGAATCTGTATCTCAAGACTCTCTGTGATTGATGTAGATCCGGATCCTTTGCATACATTGCACACTTCACTGGGAATACGACCCCTCCCCTGACAGGTTCTGCAGGTCGTAACCGTTACCATTTTGAAAAATCCCTGTCCCTGTACAATCCTCTGCTGTCCTGATCCGTTGCAAGTGGAGCAGGTCCGTATCTTACCGTCTCTGGAACCACTGCCTTTACACTGGTTACACGGTGCATTACGCTTGTATTTGATTGTTTTTGTCATGCCATAGAAAGCGTCTTCGAGGCCTATCCTGATATTTGTTAGAAGATCAAGACTTTCCTGCTGTCCGCCGAAACCTGAAAAGAAAGAGTCCGGTCCTCCGCCACCACCGAAGATTCTCCCGAATATGTCTCTCAGATCACTGAAATCTTCAAAATGCGAAAAGTCCTGCCATGTGAAGTCCGACCTGCCTGGACCGAAGTCTACGTGGCCTGTCTGATCGTACATTTGTCTCTTTTTTTCATCTGACAGTACTTCGTATGCTTCACTGACTTCCTTGAATTTCTCCTCAGCCTCAGCCTTATTTTCGGGGTTTGTGTCAGGATGGTACTTTCTGGCAAGATTCCTGAACGCCTTTTTAATTTCGTCCTGAGAGGAATTGCGTTCCACACCGAGAGTCTTGTAGTAGTCCTTGACCATTTGAATCTAGATCCGGGGAATCCTAACTTTCCTTGAAATCTGCGTCAACTGTTTTGCCGTCCGTATCCTGCTGCTGTTCAGAACCGGACTGCTGTGGACCGGTGTCAGCTTCAGGATCAGGGGAACCGGGATTCTGGTAGAGTTTAGCTCCGATTTCCTGTATCTTCTTTGAAAGAGTTTCAGTGAGTTTTTCGATCTTTTTTGTGTCCTTTGCCGCTATTGCTTCTCTCAGTTCCTTAACCTGTTCCTTCACTTCATTCTTTGAAGCTTCGTCTATCTTGTCGCCGGATTCATTGATCGTCTTTTCAACAGTGTACGCAAGTGTCTCAGCAGTATTGGCTTTTTCCACTTCCTCTTTTTTCTGCTTATCCTGTTCCGCGAATTCTTTTGCCTGATTCTTCATCTTTTCAATTTCTTCCTTGGACAGTTTATTGGAAGCGGTTATGGAAATACTCTGGCTTTTTCCTGACCCCTTATCAGCAGCTGATACGTTGATGATGCCATTCGCATCTATGTCAAAGGTGACCTCGATCTGCGGAATGCCTCTCGGAGCTGGCGGGATACCTACCAGATTAAACATTCCAAGAGATACGTTGTCATTTGCCATGGCCCTTTCACCCTGTACCACGTGGATTGTTACTGCCGTCTGCATATCAGCTGCCGTTGAGAATATCTGTGATTTTTTTGTAGGTATCGTTGTATTTGCGGCAATGAGCGGGGTCATGACTCCTCCCAGTGTTTCAATGCCAAGAGTTAAAGGCGTTACATCAAGGAGGACTATATCCTTTATGTCACCCGAAAGAACTGCCCCCTGTATAGCTGCGCCAACAGACACACACTCCATGGGGTCCACTCCGCCTTCAACCTTTCTTTCAAAATAATCTTCTACGAATTTCCGTACCATCGGGATTCTGGTGGGGCCTCCGACAAGTATAATTTTCCCGACCTCGTCTTTCTTGAGTTTGCCGCCCTGGATTGCAGTGTCAATAGGGCTCTTGCACTTATTCACTATTGGTAATATCAGTTCCTCCAGTTTTGATCTTGTGAGGTTATACTGGAGGTGTTTCGGCCCATCCTGAGTTGCCGTAATATATGGAAGGTTGATCTCAGTCGTCATGGTTGTGGAAAGCTCTATTTTGGCTTTCTCAGCAGCGTCCTTCAACCTTATGTATGCATTCTTGTCTTTTGAAAGATCGACTCCTTCCTTTGCCTTGAAATCGTCTACCAAGAACTTGATTATGGCTTCATCCATGTCGGTTCCGCCAAGGCTTGTGTCTCCAGATGTGGAAACGACCTCGAATACTCCCTCTCCAAAATCCATTATGGTAACGTCCAGTGTTCCGCCTCCAAGATCGAAAACAAGGATTTTCTGAGACTGGTTGAGTTTATCAATACCGTATGCAAGCGATGCTGCTGTTGGTTCATTGATGATTCTCTTGACTTCCAGGCCCGCAATCAATCCCGCATCCTTCGTTGCCTGTCTCTGGTTGTCATTGAAGTAAGCTGGAACAGTTATGACTGCTTCCTTCACTTCTTCTCCGAGAAATGCCTCCGCGTCCCTCTTAATCTTCTGAAGAATGAAGGCGGATACCTGCTGCGGAGTGTATTCCTTGCCCCTTACCTTGAATTTAAAGTCCGTACCCATTTTTCTTTTCGCAGCATAAATTGTACCTTCCGGGTTAAGGAGTGCCTGTCTCTTTGCGGGTTCCCCCACGAGCAGGTCGCCTTCCTTTGTGAATGCCACGTAGCTTGGGAATGATTTTCCGCCGATAGATACTCCTTCGGCACTGGGTATCACGGTAGGTTTACCGGAAATTACCACCGCTGCAGCTGAGTTACTTGTTCCTAGATCGATTCCTATTATTTTTGACATTATTCTTCACCTTTTTTTCCAACTATCACTTTTGAAGTCCTGAGGACCTCGTCGTTGAGCTTATAGCCCCTCTGGATTTCTTCCAGCACTATTCCATCCTCTTCTGATTGATTCACAGCAATCACCTCATGCAGATATGGATCAAATTTTTTGCCCTTGGCTTCTATGATCTTGAAACCGTAGGTGCCAAGTATCTTGAATGTCTGATCCTGCACAGGAATCAGGTTCGAGCCGTCTTTTGAATTTGCAATCGCTGAATCGAGTGAATCCAGTATAGGAAGAAGGTTCTTAACTACTTCCCGACTTGCGTTTTTTATTATCTGCGATATTTCCCTGTCCTTAGCTTTGCTGTAATTTTCCATATCTGCCCTTTGCCGCAGGTATAAATCACGATATTGATCCAGCTGTTCTCTGGCTTCCCGAAGCTGATTCTCTATCTGCAAAGACCTCAACTGTGTCCTGCTCAAAGCTCTCTCTCTGCTGGAACTCATTTCCGACTCCACAGGATTGCGTAATCTATCTCTTGAGGATGATGAGGCAGACATTTTACAAGTAAATTTGTTCTTCTATATAAATACAGCAGGTTCATGATCTCATCCTATTTTTTGAAGAGCTACAAAGTATCTTGTGAGGGATTTGTGCACCCTATACCTAATGACCTTCCTGATATCAAACAATGATTTTATGTTGTCAAGGTAGCTTATATCTGAGATAACCACGATGCATCTTCCACCTTCATGGAGTAATGAGTGGAATTTCTTGAAACTCCTGGAATACAGATCACTTAGATCCTTTTGTGACAGCGGAGCATTTTTTCCGTAGGGCATGTCGGTGATTATCGCATGAAATTTATTCATCAAATTCATGTTGATGAAATCTTCATTGTATATATTGAAACCCCTTAAGCCGAAATATTTCAAATTTAATTTTGCACCAGTAGCCATTTGAAGCGACCAGTCGTTTCCAGTGACATTTCTTCCCATAAGTCCCGCCTCTATGAG
>JAJZOM010000295.1 GCA_021811505.1 Thermoplasmata archaeon
TGAGAGTGCTAATATAACTACAAATCTCGACTCTGGTTCATATTATTTTGTATTTCAAAATGATAACTTTGGGATCCCTGAAACTGTCTTTATAAACCAGTCATTTATGGCCACACCAATTTAATCCCCGACCCCCTCATCGATTTATGTGGTTTGGACCCCTACTATGTTAAGTCCCGATGACCGCAATGCCTGTATTGTTTTACTGATTTTTACTTCTGCCTGTCCGCGCCCTGTTAACCTGTCCTCATGACCTATTATTCACCGCGGAGCGGTATTCTGACCTGAATCAGCCAGTATCCGGTGCAGACTGTAACTGTTTTTATATACCCACTTGCTTGATAAGATTGGTCTCATGTCCGGCATAAAACGTGCTAAACGGTCGGATGCCTGGTTCAGACGAGCGGAAGCCAATCTAAGAACAGCATCTCTGATTCGCGAAAGCGAAGGACTGGAATCTAAAGTTAAGAAGTTATCGGAAATTCAATTGGGAATCGAGCTTACTGTAAAGTGCCTGATTATAGATATAATAGAAGGCAGCGATCAAATCATTCCACCTGAGGTTTTAAATGTCGGGCACAAAATACTTGAGAGATTCCGTCTTCTTATAGCTCAAAGTTTCACAGAATCGGATTTTCAAGCCATTTCTTCAACGATAGACTCAATTTTTGAGATCTACAAGGATCCTAAGGCTGGCGAGCATAATCCGGTTGAAAATATTTTGAAGCCGCAATTGATTAGTGAAATCACAAGGGCCTTCGACTCATCTCTGAACTTTTTACTAGCTCATAAAGGAGAGTTTGCAGAGAGCACAAAGATTCCGACTTCCTATTTGGACGCGCACTTGAACTTCTGGGCTTCATTTCTAAACAGCTATAGAACGGCCAATGACATTTTAATCAAAAGCCAACCACACGCGTTCCGGGAACTAATCAACCTCACCAGTCAAATGAACCTGCAGGTTGAATATTTTAAGCAGCATTCCTTTGACATCTTGGTATGGCAGGTTGATTCTCTTCATTTGCTTAACGGCACTCTGGCTCTCAGCGGCTTGTTAAGCAAGCAAGAGGAAGATGAACTGAAAAGATATGATACGTTTCTCGGGAATGCCTTTTTAGCGATGACAAAGTCAAGGTCCATTCCACAAGAACTTAAGTGGCTTGAAAAGTCAATTATTGGAATGTTGGCGTTCCTATCACGCGCTCCAACTCTGACATACATAAACAGGTTTTGGGAATCTGCGAAATACCCTGAAGTCGGAAGTAAGGTGCCAGAATTGGATGCCGAATTGATAGAGCATGTAGGTAATGCTGAAAAAATTGCAAACGAGTTTTTACGCATTGTAGCGGCTTTGCTGGATAAGGCATGATTACTCAAAAAAGCTGTTTTGATACCACTTTTCCGCTCGGAAGCTATGAAATGAATCCTCGTCACTCGCCTTTGAATTGCTTGATGCTGTCTGCTGGAGCAACCTTCTGCCTCAAACCATTGCTATTCATCTTGCCAATGAGTTTTCTCCTCACCGCCTCTTGAACACCCTCTTTGCTGAGCGAACTCAATTCCATCTTCGACAGTTCTTCCTCTGTGTAGTCTGCAAACTTAATAGGCGGTTCCTTCAGCGCATTCTTTAGCCTCTCTTCATTCATAACGTCTGATGTCTTCTTCCTTGACTATAGAATGTTCGACGCGCGTTCGCAAGTGCTTCTCGTGTTCTCAATGATGTTGCCCGGCAACCTGTTCTTCCCGACTGTGTGTTCACACTCTAGGTTGTCGACATGCCCCATTCAGAACTGTTTGTATGCATTACTCTCCACATCCTTGCTTTCGGCAAGCATGTTGTTTGTACCGAAGTATGAATGCCACACATAAGGTCTCCAGGGAAGACCAGAGGTCTTCACGGTGTCAAGATGGTAATATCTGACGACCATAAAGGCACAATTCAGGCTGTGCTGTCAACACTCGTTTACATGTGCTGCTTGGCAATTATGCCAGGTACACTTCATGAGGAATGTGATGAAGACAATGGCAAAACGGCACTGGCCGGGGGTGTCCTATGAGATGAAGGCCTCAATGAACAGTCCGGAGTCTGTTCCGGCATTCAGGGAGAGACTGCTCTCCTTGGGTCTTGAGAAGTCGGCGGATATGCTGGGCCTCTAACACGATTCGCTCTTCAACTACACAGCCTTTCCAAGTGAACAGTCGCCGTTGCGACTGGTTGTGCCCATACTCGCAGGCATCAACGAAGAATGGCTGACAGAAAGAAAGTATTTCACCATGAAGCTGTTTGAGTTGAATGGAGTGGGAGTAGAGGATCAGGAGATCGCAGCGGATCTGGTACGCTGTCAGGAGGAGGTTAACTTAGACCCTTTTCACCGCTAATCTTTTTTCACTCGCCAGATATGCACAAAAAACATATAGTTTTGCTGCTGTAATTTAATATAATCCAACCGTCAATAATAATGTGATTATGAGCTGTGCGAATGCGAATAGTCTATTCGGGGTTCGGATAGATTTGCCACTGAAGCCAGTTTTTAGCGTAATCTGGATTTGGGCCCCTATATGGAGCACCCTTGAGAATATAAATTACCGGTTCAATTGGCACGTTTCTCATATTTTTGCAATGAACGGTCAGACGAAATAATTTCATAGATCCTTCGCTTCTCAGCACAAATGCTGGATACTGATTTCCATAAGGAGAAAAAATCATCCATGCCCTGAAAGGTTCCCGCACAGTTGAAACTGAAGTTTCTATCGCCCGCACTGGGGCCATAAAGTCTTTTCTGGCAATTCTGGGAGGTTGTGTAGATTCCTCCATTGTGTCGTTCAGGTCGAGCGCCTCTTCGGATTTTGCATCACCATTTAATCTGAGTTCTGTTAGAACAAGTTTAATATCTTTTGCTATCCCTGGTCCTATGTTTTCAAGATATATCGTATCTGAACAATTTATCTCAACTGGTGTGGTCGGACCAGGTAACAGTCCGACAGCACTTATTCTGAGATTAGGGTAAATACTCAATTCAGCGAGATTTCTGGTTTCTCTGACAGAAAAAATGGCAACAATTCCAGAAACAAAGGTTCCAACTCCCACCATTAATGTGGCTGCTGTTGCGTTAAGAGGCAGATGAAAAACTATGAAAATTATCGCAATCAGGAAAACAATTGAAGCTATTATAACAATTACGTTTCTATCTTTCATCCTATCGGCTGTATACAGAAAGAAGAGCAACCTTGTAAACTTTCTTACATGAAATATCGAGGCGGTGGCAGAGGGGCAGAAGGATACAAGCTCTAAAAGAATTTACAGACAAAGGTGTACACTACCAATCAGAGCATTAGCGGCGAGAAAGTGTCATAAAGATCGTGTTAATAGGTATTCGCTGAAATAATTCAATGGGTCCCGCCCGGTCCATACTGTCCATTTGACGAATCACCCATATGGTCGAGGGCGACTGGACTATTTGTTATACACATTTTTCCGGTGCCCAATCTTCAACACGAGAACTATCAGTTTTTCTCTATCGAGATCCAAGATTAATCTGAAGTCTCCAACTCTGAGCCTGTATCCTTCATTTCCCACTAACTTTCTAACATAGGCATCCGGCCGTATTCTAATTCGTTCCAAGGTGGAGACTATTCGTTCTTGATAGTTTCTTTCAAGCTTTCTGAGCTGTTTCAGTGCCAGATCGGAAAACAAAACTTCGTAAGTCAAAGATCCAATTC
>JAJZOM010000102.1 GCA_021811505.1 Thermoplasmata archaeon
TTAACACCACATTCAAAGCATCTTCTGAATCCATAAGTAAACCGGTATTAAGCTTGTCTGCTGATTATTCATTCATCTGTGATAATTCTTCTATTTCTGGAAACGTTTTTTTCTATAACTCAACTGATCCGGGATACTATGGGATCCTTGCGCAGAGATTCAGCTCCTCGTATGTAAATGACAATTATGTCGAGTTTTCGTCGGTCGTTCTGCTTGAGCCAGGCAAAGAGTTTGTACCTCTGAAGTTATATTTGCTCTCCTCATTTTCATCAAACAGCAATTATACGTACATTACGACCGTTCACACCCGGATATCCACAGTTGACGTGTCCCCATATATTCTCTACCACAATGATTCAGGACAGGTTCAATTCTCGTACTATAATTACAAATACACGTCAGAAAACAGTTCCGGATCCACTTCGGTTTCCAGCATTTATTACGGTCCGCAAAATCTCGCTGTGACTGCTCCAGGTCCATTGATGATGTTATCTGTTCTTCTTGATGGATTCTCCGTCATCTATCTTATGATAATCCCAGTCATGGCAATAGTTGTCGGCTACAGCCTGTTTGGATCACAGAAGGGTGAGGGTATACTGGATTCAGTCCTTGTGAGGCCGGTTACCCGGACCCAGATAATCACCGTACGATATTTGATCTCATCACTCTTCCTGACGGTGGCTGTAATTTCAATGGCGGTTCTGATCTATCTTACCCCGCTTGTAATGGAGGACGCTAATTTTCCATTAGGCACATTATCTATAATAGCGATAGGGCTTCTTGCGGAGAGCCTTGCATTTTTAACAATCACCTTTCTGATATCTGTTCTGAGCCAAAAATCTGACAGGATAATATTTACGAGTCTGCTTATCTTTGTCGTTTTATCAATAGCAGTACCGCTCCTGATGGCTATTGTATATTCAAACAACATGCTTGGATCCTACACAGCCAACGTTTATGATTTGGTTTCTTTTGTCAATCCATCAAGCCTGACAGTTGATGTACTGAGTGGGTCAAGCAACCTTATGAGTATCATCATCGCGAGACCATACTCCTTTTCCGCTTTGTATAGGACAGCAACCGCTCCGGTTGTGCTGTCATGGATTATTCTTCCGCTTTTGTATGCAATTTCTAGATGGAATCAAAAGGACTGAACATCTTTAAACGAGAAGTATATTTAGTATCCATGGAGAGCAAAAGCTGGAGAGAATCATTCACGCAACTGGAGAGAATGGTGTTGCCAGGAGACACCAACATTTTCAACAATCTTTACGGCGGTCATCTTATGGAATGGATCGACAACGTTGCATCGATAGTCGCTATCAAACATTCAAGGAGAAATTCCGTTACTGGGAGCATCGACAGTCTGTTCTTTCTCTCGCCAATATCCATGGGGGACATTGTTCATATGACAGGAAGACTGAATTTCGTCACCAGGGAGACTATGGAGGTGGAGATCAATGTCTTTTCCGAAAACGGTCTGACCGGAGAAAAGAAATTCACCACCAATGCATTTGTCACTTATGTGGCAATAGGCTTAGATGGCAGGCCGTCTGAAGTGCCAGGCTTGATTCTCGAAACTGATGACGACAGAAGGCGCTGGGAGGAGGGAAAAGTGAGGAACGATCATAGAAAGGAGATGCTGAAGGAGATAAAATCCAGCATTCCAAAGATTCCAGACAGATCCACTCAAGCCTGATTCTAAAATATAAACTTCTCCTCGATTTTCATTTTTCAATCCATTCCTGGCTGAAAGGAGTTTTATATAACTAATACCGATATTGGCATAATGGTATTTAGTTTAATAAATGTAATTGGTTACACTGTAACGAATACGCAACAGATTTCATCCATACTTTCCAGGATAGACGAGATTGTGATATCTGTCTCAGCCGTTATCATAGCCTTACTGTGGATACCGATTGCAATGAACTTCTTCAGCGACGATGAGGAAAAGCGATATTCTGCAAAGGTTAAGATGAAGAATGCCACAATCGGAACGATAATCTACATTCTGGCCGTTTCCGGCACCCTTTATTCAATTTTCCTTTACGTGGCCACTGGTGCGTGAGTGCTTACGGATGGTTGACGTACAGTCGGTAATTGCAGGGATAATATCATTTTTCAACGGAGCGTACATAGTTTCCTTGTCGCTTTTCTGGTACGTTGCAGTGCACTATGGGCTTGATCCAAAGTATTCGTATGTTTTAATGGAGAATCCCGGTTCTGGCTTCAACAACCTGTACATGTATCTGCTCAACAGCATATATGTGGAGGTTGGAGGCATCCTCATTGTAATATTTTCCCTTTATCTCCTGGTATCCAATTCACTTTATAATCCCACATCTCCGATGTACGGCCTTCTGAGATATTTTATAGTATTCTGTTTTGTGTTTTTTTCTGTAGACTTCTGCAGGCTTATTCTGGAAGCATCATCACTTCCCTACATATTGGTATGGAATTCACAGGGAGGGAAATGGTATGATCTGCTAAGTGTGCTTAACGTAAAAGGTGAAATAACATCAATTTCCGCCAGCAATGCCATTGTCGAATTCTTTCTCCTTTCTGCTCTTTTCATATCCACAGTATCTCTTATGGGGATGCTTGAATTGAGGCAGGCCATCATCTTATTTCTAATACTGACTCTGCCGGTTTTCAGCCTAATGATGGGATCAAAGCGAACTGAAAAGTTCTCTCATCTGATGTGGAAAACGTTCATCGAACTTTCGATAATGCCATTTTTCGTGCTGCTGGTATTAAAACTCATATCTTTCTTTCCCTCTGATTTTCTTCTCCAGGTTGGGTTGTTGTTTCTCGCTTCCGCGATGCCCATACTGATAATGTCAAACTCCAGGATATTCCAATCCTCAATGCTGAGTTCACTATTTGAAGGAATCAATGCGGGGGAAGTGGCCGGAAAAGTGGCATCAGTGTCAGGTTCCGTCATGAATTTTGCAGAAAATCCTGGTTTTTCATCATTTGGAACGATGTCTGGCATCATGAATAAAAACCATGTAAAAGGGGCATACGGTCCGATAAATGATTACAGGCTGGGTGCAAACCGCCTTGACTGGCACGAGATATATTCAGATGAAATGAAGTTCAGGAGAGATGCATACTGATGGAAAAGAGCCAGGAATTCATTCCAAACGTTCTCAATTACAGGCACATGCTATTTGGACTGAGCTATGAATCGATTGTGGGAATTCTGATGGTTTTTGCAATATCCTCTGTCATCTCAAGATTCAGCCTCGTAGCATCAGCATTCATTATGATTGTGGCGCTTCCTGTTCTGGTGATCATTGGTCGAAGGGAGGATTCCATGACAGCTATTCTGTCAGAACTGTCATACAGGATCAGGAAGAAACAGAAAAGAGTCATAATAAATGAAAACATCGGCAAGGAGGAATTCATTTACATAAGCAATGCAAATCATCTTGCTTCGCTTTTCATCATATCAGGATCAAATCTTCACAGCAGGTCCCTGGCTGAGATAAATAGCGTCTACACGAGAATGTCTCGAGCTTTAAACCAGATTGTAAGCGATCTAACCGTGGTATTGATTCCAGCCGAAAAGCAGCAGCGAGTCCTGATTCAGGATTCTGGTCATGATACAGATATTGAAGGGGAATACGTTTCACTGGTGAATTATGCACTTTCCGGGGTTTATTACCACAGTATTTACATATTTCTC
>JAJZOM010000074.1 GCA_021811505.1 Thermoplasmata archaeon
GTCCCGGATTCAATCTGTTCGGCCGAAATTCCCATGTATTTATCCCTGTTAGCCGGAAAAAGCGTTCTGTGAATGTACGAACTCTCCGCGTCATCAATCACGTTAAGTGCCTCCTGAAAAACCTCCAGATCGTTCAATTGTATTTCTCCAATCTCGCAGATGTTTTCGGAAACTATTCGATCTATCTGACTCAGAAATTTGTTCTTTACCGGAATTTTGCACCTCTCAAGAAAACCGGAGAGTATTCCTGCTCTGGGCTTTTTCCCCCGCATTATGCCTGGCTGTCGTATTTTCATACCTGTCGCCTCCAGTAGTACCGGGAGATCCGAAGCATACCTGCAGATTATCCCAACATGGTCCAGGGAAGGTGCTTCCGGGAATACGCCAGATGTATCGATAGCGCCGTATGTTGGCTTCATCCCCGTTACACCACACATGCTGGCCGGAATCCTTATGGAACCTCCTGTGTCCGTTCCCAATGCGCAAATTGCCAGTCCGGCGGCGACCGCAGCAGCTGAGCCCCCACTAGAACCTCCTGCAATCCGATCAGTGTCCCAGGGATTCCGGCATTCAGGGGTTATGATGGAAAGAGCGAATTCATGTGTTGTGGTCTTACCTATTATCAAGCCCCCGTTCTTCTTAATATTCTTAACGGCGATTGCATCCTTTTCCGGAATGTGCGCTGAGAATATTTTTGAACCATGGGAGGTGAGAATACCCTTTGTGTCGAAAATATCCTTGACTGCTATTGGCAATCCTGAAAGTTGGCCTATCATATTGCCGGAATTCAATCCTGATTCGAGTTCCCTTGCCTCTTCCAAAATATTGTGATTCAATGCTGAATATGCACCAAGCCCAACGTCAAGTCGTTCAATCCTGTGAATGAGCGCCTCAATTATTTCTGATGGTGTCAAGTAACCGCCCTTTATGTTCTGAATGGTTTCAGATGCCGGCGCATGGATGAATTCAACAGCCATTTTATCCTGGAAATAATACGAAATAAATGTTATAAATTTTCAGGTCAACAGGAATTAGAAGAAGAATTTACTTCAAAATGACGTGTTATAGAAAAAATTTTCTATTATTATGTGAATTAGAGAATCATGTTAGATGATTATGATCTAAAAATATTGAATGTACTGAAGGATGAGGCAGATTTACCGCTGAGTGAGATCGGGCAAAGAGTCGGGATATTTTCTCCTTCAGCAATCAGCAAGAGAATAAAGGAGCTGAAGAAAGCCGGTTACATCAAGAAGACTATTGCCATTCTTGATTATGAAAAGCTTGGGTATGATTTCGTAACTATAACGTTCATAAAGACCAATTACGGAAAGAATTATGCGGCAAAAATCGGGGATAAACTAAAAAAACTGCCAAACGTTGTTGCCATTTACTTTATTCTTGGCGACATTGACTTTGTGCTGATAACCGTAAACAAATCAAGAGTGGATTACCTGAAAACAATGGAGGCCATCACCGGAATTGAAGAAGTCGAAAGGAGTGATTCGAGGGTTGTTGCATATTCGATAAGGAACATAGATTACAGTTACATTAACCTCAGGTTGTGATTTCTCCTGACTGAGTTGTCGTCTCCATGATGCTTAAAATCACCAAAACTTTGATTTCCGGCCTTTATTTCTTAGAGAATTTTCGGATTGACGTTTTGAGATTCACATAAGCAGATTTGATACTATCATTCTAACCGAAATATGCCATATATGAGGACCGAAAGACTTGACGATATACTGATCCATAAAGTCAAGTATGCAGCCCAGTGAACGCGCACGAGACTGGATTTCAAAGTGATATTGCCCAAGTCTGTCTGTAGGTACAAGGACGTGAAAATTTATTATCGTCCCAATTTTTGACCTCAGAAATGCAGTAACAAGATAGTCAAGACACTGGAAATGCCCCATGAGGATGTAATCAGCCCTGATCGCGGGGGTCACATTACGGCAATCCCCAAGCAGTGGAATCATTGACCCCTGCAATGAGTTCAGATCAATGTTCCTTTTAAGAAAGTGGTAAGAATCCGGATTTATTTCACACGAGAACACCGTGTTGTTCCTGGAAAATTTTGCTATATGAAGTGAAAAGTAACCGATTCCTGCGAACATATCCAGTATGATCATGCCACTGTAGTCACGTCTCCCCTCGCTGATGCGGGCATTTACATTGCCTGGAGAAAACATCACCTTTTCAGGATCGAATGAGTAGATGATACCATTTTCCCTGTGGGTCACTTCGCCGCCGGGACCGTATATCCTTATCACTGAAGGTGTCCTTCTGTGACCATTCTTAATGCCTCTGTCCAGATATATGGTTTTCAGACCCATTTTCTTCGCAACGGTTTCCAGTAAGATTTCTTCTGGATTTTCCCAGATACTCTCTTTAATGACAAGCGCGTCCCCGAATCTGATCCAGTTATCAGGGATGATCGTGCTGACATGTAACTTCTCCAGTTCCAAGGAAATAAGATCCCGGGGCGAAATTTGGTTTTTCCTCTCCTCAAAGTCCGCCTGTACGGTATCAGCATGAACAAGAGATTCCGTAGATTTCACCGGTATTATCACCGGTATTATGACTTCAGTACCGTTGTAGATTATCTTCAGGTCTTTTCTTACCACTCCTTTCCTGAATAGAATCCTGAGAACGCGATTTGCCTCCTCTTTATCTACCATTACGCCTGTGTTTAGGGTCAATACGTTTCCTCCGGCTCGATTCCTGTTCCGATCCAGTTGAAGTGATCTTTTTTAGTAATATAGCACTGACGTTAATTATGCCTGCAGTTAGGATTGGCACAAGACCTAGCAAGCTTGCTGTAAAGCAGGCAGAGATGGTTGCCCGGCGCCTTGATGATGCTGGCTGTCAAACCGAGATTGTGAAGATATCCTCAACCGGTGACACAGATTCAGTTTCACCGCTGTATGAAATGGACAGAACCGGTGTCTTCGTCGCAGAATTGAACCAGAATGTTCTCGACCGGAATGTGGACATAGCTGTCCATAGTGCCAAGGATCTTCCATCCATACTGTCAGGCGGACTGGAAATATCCGGTACATTGCCAAGAGAGAATTTTCTTGATGCCCTGGTCTCACGGTTTAACCTCAAATCTTTGCCTTCAGGGTCCAGGATTGGCACGTCCAGCATAAGACGAATTCACGAACTTAAAAGCTTTAGACCGGATCTTGTTGCTGAAAACATAAGAGGAAATATTGATACCAGAATAAGGAAATTCCTTGATGGCCAGTATGACGGAATAATAATTGCAGAGGCTGGAATTCACAGGCTCGGAATAAATATTCCATACAGTCTGCTCACTGAAGATGATTTTCTTCCAGCCCCGAATCAGGGGATAATAGCAATTGTCTCTCGTGTGGATTATGAAAATTCAGCCCTGATTCGGAAAATATCACATCAGGATACCATGGATATTCTGAAAATGGAACGGAAACTCATGATTGACCTGAACCTTGGCTGTTCTGTCCCCGCCGGTATTCTGTGCAAAAAAACAGAGTTCGGGTACAGGATCAGGTGCAGGTTTTATTCCCGAAACACGAAGGAGACGATATCCGTTGTATGAATGCGGCGTTATCTACAGGTACGGCATCATAAAGACGAACCGGAAGAAAACAATAACCGTGATCTACGAGGAAATCCTCGATAATCCTGTT
>JAJZOM010000103.1 GCA_021811505.1 Thermoplasmata archaeon
TCACTCCGAGGCTGTTGAGCGCCCATATGTTGGCCCTGTAGTTAACTTTATGAGGCGGAATTGAGTGTTTTTTTCCGTGTCTTGGTATAAACGCAACCGGTACCCCGTTAATATTTCCAACCTCTACCATTCCGGAGGGTTTTCCAAATGGAGTTTCAACGTCAATTGAGCGGGGATTTTCAATAAGACTGTATAAGCCACTTCCCCCAATTATACCTACGTAAACCATGTTATCACTGCAATATCATATGTCAATTTTTTCTGCTTATGGAACAATGATATTTAATCTCGTTGTCATTTCGCAGCTAATTCCTTTGAATGCTTATCCGGATATTCGTAACTGGTTATAAAGGATAGCGCCTCTTAAACTGAATTCTTTTGTTTATACCTGATCCATACTGGGCAGCCTTTTTCTTCAGGGAAATTATCTCTGGAGGCAGTCCTTTCAGTGATGCTACTGCCCGCAATATAGCCTTGTTGGTTTCACCGGCAAAATGGTCTTCTCTCGGAAGAGGCGCCACCAGTTTCGCTATGTTGGATTCGAGATAGGGGGCTTTCAACGTCTTTCCGAAGTAGTCAGCAATTTTCAATTCCCTGGGAAGAGTTACTGTGAAAAGCTTATTCATGTGATCGGCGTTGTCAAGACCGGGATCGTCCAGGAATCTTCTGTAACCGAAGAATAACTCGTCCGCACCCTGTCCCGTGTACACAGTCTTCTCCGGAATCCTGTCAAGCAGTATTGTAAGTACGAGTTCGTAACCAAGTTCACTGTTGCTGATGTCCGGATCGATTTCCTTTACTATTTCGATATAGCTTTTTAGATCTATTTCATCGAGATCAATGTGGTTAAGAGTGAAATTCAACAAGCGGGAGGCTTTCACAGCATTTTCAAAATCTCTGGAAACCCTGCTGCTCACGTTGTATGCTTTCAACCGGAAACCTGAGAATGCCAGTAGAATAGTGCTGTCCAGTCCCCCAGAGTAGGCAATTGCAGAATCTTCTGAACTGATCTGTGAAAAATACCGTTCTAAATCTGATGCTATTTTCTCTGCAATTGACCCCTGTTTTTCCGTGAATCTCATTTTTTATTGATAGACCAATGGATTATATAAGCTGGTGGTCTTTCAAAATGTGGATTACGTACCAGATACATCCGTGATAATAGACGGAAGATTTACGGCATTCGTTTCGGAAAAAACAGGTTCGAGAGTTATTCTTTCAGAGGCAATGATCTCTGAAGTTGAGCATCAGGCAAATGAAGGCAGGTCGATAGGTTTCGCGGCTCTACAGGAATTAAAGAATCTGAGGGCCATGGAACAGAGCGGAAGTATATACATAGACATTCAGGGAAGAAGGCCTTCTGACTGGCAGATACGCCGGGCCAAAAGCGGGGAGATAGATGAAATTATAAGAATGGTTGCGGCTGAGAACGACGCGATCCTCGTCACTGGTGATCAGATACAGCGGGACATATCCCTTATTAAAGGAATACGAGTACAATACCTGCAGCCTCCGGAGAAGGAGCCTAAAAACATTGAGGATTTTTTTGATGAGGTTACCAGTTCCGTTCATTTGAAGGCAAACATGCCGCCAGCGATCAAACGCGGTAAACCCGGAGAGATCAAGTTCGAGAGGCTGGATACAGTCCTGTCAAAGGCGGAACTTGAGGACATAGCAAACCACATCGTCAAGAGAGGGAAGAACGAGGACAATTCATTCATAGAAATGGATTCCCACGGCGCAACAGTCATTCAGCTCAGAAACATAAGAATAGTAATTACCCGCCCTCCTTTTTCCGACGACCTGGAAATCACTGCTGTCAGACCGATCAAGAAGCTGACGATAGAGGAGTATGGCCTGAAACCGGAACTCCTTTCAAGGCTCAGCGACCAGGCAAGTGGCATACTTGTAGCCGGAGGACCGGGTGCCGGAAAGAGTACTTTCGTGCAGGCTCTTGCAGAACATCTCAACTCACTCGGAAAGATAGTAAAGACCATGGAGAAGCCGAGAGATCTTCAGGTTAGCAAGGAAATTACGCAGTACACCGGACTTGAAGGATCCATGGAGAAGACCGGGGATATACTGCTTCTTGTGAGAGAGGACCATACCGTTTTCGATGAGATGCGCGTGACAGGGGATTTCCATGTTTATTCCGACCTCAGGCTGGCAGGAGTCGGCATGATAGGAGTTGTACATGCCACCAGGGCAATTGACGCTATACAGCGTTTCATCGGGAGAATAGAACTTGGAATGATACCACAGATTGTTGATACCATTGTTTACATAGAGAATGGTTTTGTTTCCAGGGTGTTGACGACCCACTACTCCGTCAAGGTGCCGAGCGGAATGCACGAAGAAGACCTTTCAAGGCCTGTGATTGAAGTCAAGGACTTCTATTCCGGCATCACAATGTTCGAAATCTACACTTTCGGAGAGCAGATCGTTGTAATACCCGTGGCGAAAGAAGTAAAGAAAAATTCACTTTACAAATTTGCGGAAGAGAGGGTCCTGCAGGATATCAAGAAAATGATAGGATCCAACAAAGTCAGTGCCAAGATGATGGGGGATGGCAAGGTGCTGGTACAGGTTGCTGAGGAATATATCCCGAGAGTCATAGGCAAGAAGGGATCTACTGTTAACGATCTTGAGAAAAAATTCGGCCTTAAGATAGAGGTGGAACCCCTCGCTGAAGGGGAAAGCCAGGTCAGGTCTGAAGCACAGGTGGAGGTCAGGAGCAACATAATTTACCTGAATGTCGGTGAAAAAAATAGAAATGTCAAGTTCTACGTCGATAATATCCTGATGCTCCAGGCAAAGAGCTCAAGCAAGGGAATCGTTAGGATAAAGGTTGCCAGCGATACCGGCTCCGCACTTTATAACTACATAAAACTGGGTAAGAGTATCCAGTACGCGTTCACCGGTGCCGAATCAGCCTGAACCTTTCATGAACAAAGGAATTCATAGAGAAGCCTTACACCGAATCCCGTGGCTCCTTTCGGAAGATAATCAGCTTTAGCTGTTTTTGACTGTGTCCAGGCTGTGCCGGCGATATCCAGATGCACCCACGGCCTGCCGTTGACGAAATGCTCCAGGAACGCACCTGCCGTTTCGGCACCCCCCTCTTTGCCACCTGTGTTTTTAATGTCTGCAACCTCGCTCTTTATCTGGTTCCTGAAATCATCATCAATCGGCATTTCCCACAATTTTTCCCACGTTCTTTCTGATGCTTTTTTTAATTTCTCCTTCAGGTCCCGGTCATTCCCCATCAGTCCCGCGATATTGTTTCCCAGAGCTATGACGCAAGCACCTGTCAGTGTGGCAATATCGATGACTGCAGCAGGATTGTATTTTTCAACACCGTAGGCAAGCGCATCTGCAAGGACAAGCCTCCCTTCAGCATCAGTTGACAGGACCTCAGAGGTCTTCCCATTATAATGCTTCAGGATGTCACCCGGTTTGTAGGCGCTTCCACCTGGCAGGTTTTCGGTAAGAGGCATAATTCCAATGATATGCTTCTTTAGCTTAAGGTCGGAAGCCAGTTTCATAAGCCCCAGTACTGTTGAAGCACCGGATTTATCAAACTTCATCTCGTCCATGTTGTCCGCAGGCTTGATGGATATCCCTCCACTATCGAATGTTATTCCTTTTCCGACTATCATTATTGGTTTCT
>JAJZOM010000235.1 GCA_021811505.1 Thermoplasmata archaeon
CATCGATTTCTGGCACTTCCCGGCCCTTTGTGAATATGCAATGTACGATTCTTTGGCTGCCAGGGATTATTACCTTGCTTATCCGCCCATTTATGAAAATCTGTCCAACCAGCAATTCCCCTTTAAGGTGAAACTTAAGTTCAGCGCATGCCCGATGGATTGTGCCAGGGCTGCCCACAGGGCTGATTTTGCGTTCATAGGAATGTGGGATGGGGCACCTGATGTTGATCAGGACCTGCTGAGAAAGAAGGAAGAAGAAGGTGAGCTGAAGATACATCACCTGGTTGAGGAATGCCCGTCCGGGGCTATAACATGGGACGAGGAAAGAAAGAAAATCGAGATAAGTGCCGGGAAGTGCCAGAAATCGATGAACTGCATTCGTCGGGCGTTTCCTGCCATCAAGCCGGGAAAGGACAGGAAAGTAGCCCTTCTCGCAGGTGGTAATATAAAAGGTCGATTTGGGCCGAAGATGGCAAAACCGGTAGCGATTTTGGATGACTACAGACAGGCCGGAGATTTCATCATGAAGATCATAGAGATTTGGGAGGAGAAATCGCCACACAAGGAAAGGATAGGGGACATGTTGTTCAAGGAAGGGTTTGGGAAAGTGATCGATGGTGTCAAAGATACCCTGCCCACGAATCTGCAGGGCATTCCTGTTGGACAGACCAGAATAATCAACAGCGCCGTGCTTAATGATGCAGAAAGAAGGATGTACTCAGAATGGGCTCAGAGGATTACTGACGAATATGGAGGGGATTAATATTGATTACTCCTGCCAGTAGATTCAAGAAGAAATTGCCTGTCCCATATACAGATTCCCTGCCTGACGAAATAAAGGGTAATGTTGGGAAATGGAAAGATAGGAAATTTCATGACCATGGAATAATTGAACACATTTCGGAAAGTGGCGAGCATGTTTTCTCTGTAAAAGTTGGAGCAACTCCAAATGTAAGATTCAGTACGGATACCCTTAGAAAATTTTCCGGGATAGCTGATCAGTACGGCATACACGCACTCAGGTTTACCAGGTCCGGAAATGTCGAACTCCTCGCAAACAGCCTGGAAAATTCTCTGAAAATAAAGCAGGCGGTCGAGGACCTGGGATACTTCGTGGGTGGCGTTGGCAATACCTTATGGTCCATAGGATCATGCACAGCATATCTCACGTGCACCACAGCAGTTGTGGATTCCCCCTCCCTGACAAAAGTGCTGTATGACAATTTCAAGTCGTATTTCACCGGAGAGGATCCTCTCCCTGCTAAGCTAAGAATCAATGTGGGAGGCTGTCCTACAAGTTGTGGAGGTCTTGTGGCTGATATAGTATTGATTGGACATTATGGGGATGCTCCCTCTTACGATCCCGAAAAGATAAAGATGTGCCTTCCAGCAAAGGCTGATTCACTGGACAAAGCAGTCCCGGAACTCGTAATGGTTTGTCCTGTAAACGCGATAAAGGCATACAAGAAAGAGGATAACTCAGTTGGCATTGACATAATCAGGGAAAAATGCATAGGATGCGGCAGATGTAAGGATGTCTGCGACCACATCACCTTTGATCCACACAAGGCCGGGCTATCCATACTTGTTGGAGGCAAGACCAGCAATACTGGCTTCGGTCCTGCACTGGCAAGGGTGCTTGTTCCATGGATTCCAGTTAGGACTCCTGAATACAGGGAAGCAGTTGCTGTTGTCAGTAAGCTTATCGATATCTGGAAGAGTAATGGAAAACCTGGAGAGAGGATGTCCGACTATGTGCATCGTATCGGATTGTCTGAATTACAGAAGATGCTTGACATCCCAGTGACAAGATGGAATAAACCGACATCGCCCCCATCAGGCTTTGGTGTGAGGCAGTTCCTGACCGAGTGAAAATATGAGTTACATTCTTGAGATCATTGCTTTTGTTGTTATCCCATATCTTGCTCTGGCAATCTTTGTTTCCGGGATGGCTTATAGGGTATCGCAATGGCTGAGGTCCCGGGAATTAACCGGCCTTCATACTGTCGCAGTGGTTCCTTACACATTTACACCTATGGATGTAATCAAGGATCTGTTCAAACGTGTTTTCGCTTTTTACACTTTGCCAAAAATGGAAAAGGACAGGGTGCTGATAGTGGGAACCATGATGTTTCATTATGGAATATGGTTCTCTCTCCTCGGTCACCTTGCCATGGTAATACCGATGGGTATCAGCCTTCAGTTGCACGACATCATTGCCTTATATATGGGGGGAGGAGCTGGCTTGGTTGCTTTTGCAGGCCTGCTGATTCTAACCGCAAGAAGGGCTGCTCAACACAAAATGCGCCTGATAAGCTATCTCGATGATTATTTTGCCATTTCGATTCTTCTGGTGCTTATCGTTCTCGGGTTAACTCAGACATTTTACATAAGACCGGATTTCATGGCCACTGTTTCCCCCTGGCTTGTCTCCATTCTGACTTTCAGTCCTGAGGTTAGCAGCATGAGCCAGATCAGCCCGGTCACTACTGCACATATACTGGTATCGCTGATTTTCATAGCATACATACCTTTTGGAAAGATGGCTCACATCATTTCTTCCATCTTTCAGCCGACCATAACAAAGAGCAGTTTCAAGGTCGAAACCAAAGAGTCTTTCGGCGCTGGAAATAAAGCCCCTCATGTGGGCAACGGAGACGGAAACAATGGACAGTAAAGCTGAGTTTAAATTTGGCAACACATCGAATATGGAACCTTTCTGGGCCAAGGAAGATCTGGTTAAGACCATTCATGATAAAGCGGGAATAGAGACCCTGACAGATGTTATCGAGGGATTCAAGACTGGTCTGAAAAGAGAGATAGCGCGCAATAGAAATGTGAAAATGGCCATTGAAACATGTGTTCATTGTGGTGCTTGTCTCAATGCCTGTCCAACATACATTGCCACTGGAGATATTTCAAATTCGCCCGTAGGACGTGCGGACCTCGTGAGGAACGTGATCAAGAGTGAGAAACCCGCAGGAAAGATATTCGGCGGGCTGGCTGGTGCCAGGAAGCTTGATGCTGCTTATCTCGACAAAATAGCCACTTATTATTACCAGTGCCTCGAATGCAGGAGATGTGGTGAAATATGCCCCTTCGGCATAGATCAAGCGGACGTTACAAGAACCGTCAGATCAGTGCTCCATGATGCGGGCAAGATTTCAAGGTATACGGCAACCGTCATAAATAATGCGGAGAAAACAGGCAATAACATGGGTCTCCCTGCTCCTGCATTGAAAGCCACAATTGATTTTGTAAAGGATGAGATTAAGGAAGAGAAGGGGATAGATGTTTCCTTCAAAGTTGATGAAAAAGCCCGTGCTATGTTTGTTCCTCCTTCGGCCGACTTCTTCAGCAACCTTGAGACCCTGAAGGGTTACATGTTCTTTCTGCATAGCATCGGTATGGATTACACTTTTACAACAGAACATGCAGAACTTGCAAATTTCGGGCTGTTCACCGATACAAAGCATCTCAGGATAATTGGAGATCACCTGGTGAGTGTGGCAAAAAAACTTGGAGTAAAGGTTGTAGTGGCTGGTGAGTGCGGACATGGATGGAGGGCATTCAAGAATTATGTCATACCCCGGCTCAAAGAACAGGGAATTGAAGGAATACACATATTCTACCTTGTAGAAGAGGCTTTGAAAA
>JAJZOM010000166.1 GCA_021811505.1 Thermoplasmata archaeon
GAATCAGCCCTGAGAAATAAATGGTACAGCGTACCATAGAAGGTATTACTCTTGAACATAGTGGAAAAAATATTTCAGGATCATTCTGAAAATCCGGTGAAGCGTGTTGAACCTGGAGACATAGTAAATGTGAAAGTGGATAAGGTAATAATGCTCGACATTGCTGGACTCCACCCGGAACTCCTGAGCAATCCACCGAAAAACCCCTTTGACAGGGATAAGGTTGCCATGATATTCGATCACTTTGTACCGGCTCCAAATGTGGAGGTCGCTTCCGGTGTTTCAAAGCTGAGAAAACTTGCGAAGAGATGGGATATAGGGAATTTTTTCGATTATGGAAGAGGAGGTATTTCACACACCTTTGCAGCGGAAAGCGGATGGTTCCTTCCCGGAAGAATTGTGGCAAACACCGATTCACATTCGATTGCTGCGGGAGCATATAACATGTTGAGCAGAGGCCTCGGAACTCCTGAACTCATGCAGGTGATATGCACAGGGAAGACCTGGTATATTGTCGGTGAAACCGTAAAAGTAAACCTTACCGGTGAATTGAATGGTGCTACAGAGGCCAAGGACGTCTTCCTCAAGATGGCGGGTGAGATGGGCGACATTCCCAATACCAACATCGAGTTTGGAGGCTCTGGGATAGGATCACTTTCCGTTGATCAGAGGGCGGTCATTTCCACAATGTGCGCTGAACTCAGTGCAGACTTTGCGGTTTTCCCTTATGACAATATACTGGCATCATATCTGGACGGAAGAGCGGAATCGACCTATACGCCGGTGGCTGCCGATAAAGATGAAACCTACGCTTCAACTATTGATTTTGACATGTCAGAAATCCGCCCGATGGTTGCCATGCCGGACCACGTTGCAGGGAATACAAAACCTGCTGCAGATGTACAGGGATCGCGCATAGACCAGGCAACAATAGGATCATGTGCAAACGGGAGACTTGACGACCTTGCTTCCGCTGCGAGAATCCTGAAGGGAAGGAAGGTTGCAAAGGATGTCAGGCTCATTGTGACGCCGGCCACACAGTCAATTTACCTTCAGGCCGATAGACTCGGGTACCTGAGGGTTATCGCTGAGGCTGGAGGAGTAGTGACGAATCCCACCTGCGGCGCGTGCATGGGAGGGCATATGGGACTTCTTGGAGAAGGAGACATAGCCATAACCTCTACGACAAGGAATTTCAAGGGAAGGATGGGATCAAGGGATGCCAGGATCTACATGGCATCGTCTGCAACTGTCGCGGCATCTGCTGTGAACGGTTATATTACTGACCCGGGTGATATGCTGGAGGCGAATTCAGATGAATAAGGTACTGCAGGGGAAAGTGTGGGCATTCGGCGACAATATCAACACGGATCTCATGTATCCACACGCCTGCTACACTCTGCCAGAGGAGGAGAGACCCCTCCACACGATGTGGGCAAACAGGCCGGGATGGGCTCAGCAGGTTAATTCCGGCGACATTCTCATTGCCGGAAAGAATTTCGGCGTTGGTTCTTCGAGGCCTGCAGCTTCCAACCTGAAAGGACTTGGAATCAATGTGGTGGTTGCAGAATCAGTGAATGGACTCTTTCTCAGGAACTCAGTAAACGTTGGCCTCCCTGTAGTTTCCTGCCCGGGTGTGTCTGGAGTAGTGAGGGAGGGAGATACAGTCACAGTCAACTTGGATACGGGAACCCTGATTGACGAAACCTCAGGAAAAACAGCAGATTTCAAACCATTGCCCGGCTTTCTGATGGATATCATTGAGGCAGGAGGAATCATAGAGGTTCTCAGGAAAAATGGCTACATAGACAGCAATCCTCTATGATAATATGAAGCGAAACAACAACAGGTGAATTGTTATGAATCAAAAATACAAGCTTACTTATGCAAAAGGAGACGGCATCGGACAAGAAGTGGTCGATTCATCGATCCAGATTCTCAGACGTGCCATAGAAAAAGATGGACTCGAAACAATGTTCAATCTGGAGGAGGTAAAAGTGGGATGGGAATCCGTGAACGCATACAACGATCCACTCACTGCTGCGACTCTCGCTACAATAGAGAAGTCGGATGCACTGATCCTCGGTCCTCTTGAGGTTGGAAAATATCCTGGAGAAAGCGGCAAAAGAAGCCCTTCAGGAGCGATCAGGAAGCATTTTGATCTGTACGCCAACATCAGACCCGTGAAATCTTACTCGAAATCGAACCAGAAGCCCATAGACGTAGTCGTGGTGAGGGAAAATACGGAGGGGTTCTACGCCGACAGGAACATGGTAAAGGGATCCGGGGAATTTATGCCAACACCGGATATTGCCCTTTCTGTCAGGGTGGTAACCAGGGAAAAGTGCGCCAAGATTTCTGCCGCCGGCATGGAAATGGCGATGACAAGGAGGAAAAAGGTCACCGCAGTGCACAAGGGGAACGTACTCAAAATGGGTGAGGGCCTGTTTCTTGAGGAATTCTACAAGCGAGCGGCTTCGTACCCCAAAGTACAGGCAGAGGACAGACTGATCGATTCAACGGCCTATGACCTCATAATTAATCCCGGATCATTTGATGTAATAGTTACAACCAACATGTACGGAGATATTCTTTCTGATGAGGCTGCGGCAATAGCTGGAAGTCTCGGGATAGCTCCTGCAATCAATTATGGCGACAGCTGGGCGATGGCTCAGGCAGCGCATGGAACAGCTCCTGCACTAGCTGGAAAAGGTCTGGCAAACCCAATATCTGAGATTCTCTCGGTATCCATGCTGATGGAATGGCTTGGCAGAAAACACTCTGACGATGCTCCTGCTGGAATAGGCCGGAGGATTAAGGCCGCAGTGGAATCCTGCATGAAAACTCCTGAACTTCTTACACAGGACCTCGGTGGAAACGGTACTCTGTCTTCGGTAACAAAAATGATAATTGACCGGATCTGAAACACAGATCTGCAATTATCAAAATATCTCCCGATCGTCACCAAACTGCATCCACTCTTATACAGGATTCAACAGAATCTGACCGAAATAGGTCACAACGTTCATAAATAGCTCACTCATCGGACGCCTTGACAATGATGACCAATAAGAAGGCTGGAATCCTTGATTCTACGCTTCGGGAAGGAGAGCAGACTCCTGGTGTTGTATTCACAACGGATCAGCGAATCGATATTGCAACCCGGCTTTCTGATACCGGGGTGAGCATGATAGAGGCAGGCCACCCTGCAGTTGCCCCTGACGTTTACGAGGGAATAAAAGGAATTGTGAAACTGAAGAAGGAGGGCGTTATAAAACCGGTAATAATAGCTCATAGCCGTGCAGTAAAGAGTGATGTCGAAACGGCAGCCTCTCTGGATGTGGACAGAATAGCTATCTTTTACGGAGTCAGTGACAGACACCTTGCTGCAAAGACCCATAAGACGAGGGAACAGGCTCTCTCCATAATCGGTGAGGCGGTTTCATTCGCGAAATCACAGGGTGTACCTGTCAGATTCACCCCGGAAGATGCCACAAGAACTGATTATGATTATCTTGTCAGTGCTATAAAAACTGCAAGAGATGCCGGTGCGGACAGGATTGGCATAGCAGACACTGTTGGAATTATGTGGCCTCTCGAAACCCGGAATCTTTTCCAGAGACTTATTCACGATGTTCCGGGAGTGGAATTTGACATACATGCGCACAACGACATGGGAAACGCTGTGGCAAATTCGCTTGCGGCAGTTGACGGAGGCGCGACAATAGTACATGCAACAGTAAACGGACTGGGTGAGAGGGTTGGCATAACACCGACACAGGTCATAGCTGTCGCATTGAAATATCACCTGGGTCTCGACGTGGCAAAGCTTGACAAACTGGTTGAACTCTCTGCACTTGTGGAGAAATACAGCGGCCTTCCTGTATCAGCAAATTTTCCTATAACCGGTGATTATGCATTTGTCCACAAATCGGGAGTGCATGTGGCAGGTATCCTGAGTAATCCGGAAACGTACGAGTTCATGGATCCGTCACTGCTCAACAAGGGCAGGAATTACGTAATAGACAAGTACACTGGCAAGCATGCCCTTAAATCAAGATTAGACGGCATGGGGATACTGTTGAATGATGAACAGCTGTCAGACCTGCTCAACAGAATCAAGAATAACCAGAGTGCTAAATTCTTCCGAGATGAGGAATTGTTGGAAATTGCAGAGGAAGTAACCGGTAAAATGCTGAAGCCAAGGCCTCCTGAATATATAGAAGGCCTGGTCTGGGTCAAGTGTGGATCAAACGTGTACACCACCAGCGTTACAAGGAGAATATCCATCGTGAACAATGTAACAGAAGTTATGGAGGTCTCCGGGGATTATGACATAATGGTCAGGATTAAGGCCAGAGATCCCGCTCAGCTCAACCAGGTCATTGAAGATATCCGGTCGGTAAAGGGAGTTGGCTCGACTCTGTCATCCCTGGTTCTGAAGAAAATGTGAGGCTGGAGATAGTTTAAATCTTGAGGTTACCAATGCAATCCTCAGTGCCGTTTATTACCCCGCAAACTTTCTTGTTCCTCAGGAGTTTCAAACAGGTCTCGTTCATTAATGATGATAACTGATCCCGGGAAGTGCCGCCTAGAATTCTTTCAATTATCATTTTTACCTGGCTTGAAACTTCAGGGATGCTTGCCAGCGTTCCAATCTCTCCCCTCATGCCTTTTATGTAGTTACTAATAGCCTGTTGCTTCAGTCCCAGTTCATCTGCAACTTCCTTCTGGGTAAAATGATGTTCGGTTATCAGTTTTAACGCAATCGAACCCCTCAGTGCCGGACAGATTATTTTTGCAGCAATGTCAAATGGTGTCTGCAAGCCTTGATTTCCAAATCTTTGTTCATTCTTCATAACTTTCACCTCACAATTTTTCAATTACAATTTTCCATACATTTTTTCCAATTTCCTCAGTCGAAAGAACAGAGAACTGGTTCTTCGCAGATATATCCCTAATAATACCGACTGATGGGGGGCTATTAAGAATTATTTCCAGAATGTCTTTCGAGAGCAATTCCCTTGTCTTATGTATGGTGAGTACCTCAGGATATGGGCACGGTAGGCCCAGCAGATTGAGTTCATATCTCTTTTCTCCCCCATGCATTTGTGTCAGCCTCACACCTCCATGAGTTTACTCAATTCTTCGACTGACTTCTTTTCACAGAAATCCTGGAAACTCTCATTATGTGATTTTTTTTGAGCATACCCGGAAATAATTTTTTCAAGAGAGGCGTTAATCTTATCTTTATCCACTGCACGTTTTATCAATCTGCCGAATGATGGTTTCTTCCCGAGCCCCCCGCCAATGTAAATATTATAACCGGTATGGGCAATCCCATTTTCGTGGTACAGGACAGCCTGCAGGCCTATGTCCGCTATAGGGTATCTGCTGCATGCACTGGGACAGCCACTGACAGAAAGTTTGATGTCAAGACTCTCTGGGCTGGCAGAGAATTTTTCCTCAATGTATTTAACTATTTTCCTCGTTCTCTCGGAAACGCTATCGGTTGTTACAGCGAGCGTGCAGAATTCCTGACGGCAGGATAGTGCCATCCACTGAAAAGGAGATTTTTTAATCCCGAACCCAATTTTATCCATTTCACGAGTGACCTCACTGAGACTCTCTCTTTTTATCCCCACAAGAATCAGGTTCTGAAACGGTGAAAGCCTAATTTCAGGCCATCCATACTTCTCAGCAATATCGGCAATTGCGATCATTTGGGTGCTTGTCAGTTCCCCATTCTGGATGGGAAAATTTGCATAATAATAACCCTCCTGTTTCTGCGAATTTATGCCTATATGTTCATTTCCACTGACCTCCAGCGGCTTCTGATCATAAATCTCAAGCTTCCTACCAAGCCTGTTCTGCAGCATATCCCTTATTTTTTCGATTCCCCATTCATCAACCAGGAACTTGAATCTGCCTCGTGCTTTGCTGTCTCTTTTCCCATGGTCTCTGAAAATTTCGAGCAGAGTCACGATTACATTTATACACTCATTACGGGGTATGAATAAACCCAGAGGAAGGCCGATTCGCGCTGGTGCCCCGGTACCTCCTCCCAGAAGTGCTGCAAATCCAACTTCCCCCAAATTATTCTTCACTGCCACGAGACCTATATCTTGAATTTCCGGAGAGGTACAGTTGATTGGGCATCCCGAAATTGATATCTTAAATTTTCTTGGAAGATCCAGAAACGCCTGGTTTCCAGTAACAAATTCCTTGAGTTCCCTGACAAATGGAGAGCAGTCTAAAATCTCACTCGGATCGATTCCAGCTACCGGGCAGCCGACAATATTTCTCACATCCCCGTAGTGTGCAACTGGCCTGGCCTGACCGCATTTATCAGTTGTGAATCCAAGTTGTTCCAACTTGCCAAAAGCCTCAATGGCATCCTCTCCCTCTATCCAGTGCATCTGGATGTCCTGTCTGGATGTTATTTCCGCGTAGCTCCTGCAAAATTTCTCAGAGATACCCGCAATCTCCCTGAACTGTTCAGTGGTGACCATTCCATTTGGGACCATGACTCTCAGGAAATGTCTGGAATCTTTCCCCTTTTCAAATCCCAATGCATATCTATCTGCAAATTTCAGAATATGGTCATATCCAGAATACTCATTCATTTCAGATTATATTTTGGTTTATTACTTAAATACAACGCCGTTGTGAAATATACAACATGCTATTATACCAATCATGACAATAAATTGTACAATAGGTTCGCGTCCGTCCTGAAAATAATCCCGAATCGCAGTTCTTACTGAGAATCAGGAATTCCTTTATCGCCCGGCAACACCTATTCCCAGTTTCTTAATGTATCATTCATTATGGGACATGCTTTAAGAAATTCAGCCGGCTAATCTCTGGCATTTGCGGACAGGGGACCCCTTTTGACTAGATAGGGAACAAAGGTTTTTGGCTTCAGTAAAGGTGCACATTTGTGGAATGTCAGAGTCCGGATGAAATTACCTCATCAACTCTATTTTGTGTTCGGGCTTATCTCCGCAAGCCTGTTCCATCCACTGAATTTCCTCTCTATATAGTAATCCAGACTGTACCTGCTTGGCCCAAAGACGCCATTTACCAGTATAAGGAAAAGGAAGACCAGCACATAAATTATGCTTGTGCCGATGTCCGTCGCACCGTATATGTAGAAACCGCCGAATCCCTCTGGAACAGACCAGATAAAGAAACTGAAGATCACACCGAGGAAATACGTTACCTTCCTCAGGAAACCAAACAATATCGCGAAGGCAAACAGGGTCTCAACAACGGCAATGAGCAACGCAAATAGATACGGATCAGGCGACGTCATATTGATCCAGAACTGGAACCATGGCATCATCCACGAAGGCTGTTGTGCCATGGAACTCTGAATCATAGATTCAAACCCGCTAAAGAATGCGGGTTGCCATTTAAGCCACGCGTCAGCGAGCCATACCAACCCGAACATCACTCGCAAGACTACCTTATAACCCGATGTGTTCCTCACAAACCAGTTCTCATTTTTCATATTCATTTAACTTTTCACCCCGTTTCTCTCATACTTTCTGATTAACCCCGATATCTTTGGCCTCAACAGAAGAGAATTCAGAACCACTGATGTCGAGCTCATTCCCATGGCCAATGCTGCGAGTATCGGGAGGAATGAGTAGATTGAAAGGCCAAAGAAAGGAACCAGAATTCCTCCGGCAATAGGGATCAGGGCAGCATTGTACCCGACAGCCCATCCTATGTTCTGTTTGATCTTGGTGATAGTCCTTTCCCCTATGATTTTTGCATAGATGACATGGTTAAGATCATCATTCAGGAGGATAATATCTCCACTCTCCCTCGCTATGTCTGTTCCAGAGGCCATTGCGATTCCCACGTCTGCAGTTTCAAGTGCAACAGTGTCGTTTATTCCGTCACCGGTAAAAATCACATAATCTCCAGCCATCTGGTACTGTTTTATGATTTCAGACTTGTCGGAAGGGAGAACCTCTGCATGTATATCATCAATCCCAAGTTCGCCGGCGATTCTTCTGGCCTCTTCCATGGAGTCTCCGGTAATCATAGACGTTTTAATGCCCATTTTCTTAAGTCCGTTTACGGCAGACCTGGCACTGTCCCTGATCATATATGAAAGGGAAATGTATCCGGCTAAAGCGTTGTCGATCTTTATTGAAACCGTTGATCCCCCTTCTTTCCTGGCTCTTGACACCTCTATTTCCTTACCGTTAATTTTCCCCTTTATACCGATACCGGGAATCTCCTTAACGCCTGAAACTTCTAGAAGTGCGATCTTTCTAACCCTGCTCATTTCGACTATCGCTTTCGCTATTGGGTGGTTTGATGAAGCTTCAACAGAGGCTGCCTTTGCGAGTACATCTTCCTCAAGGTTTCCATCTGTCACGGAAAAATCTGTTACCACGGGATTAGGATCGGTTAATGTCCCTGTTTTATCGAAAACTGCCCTTGTAACCTTTGACAGTCTGTCAAGGGCACTTGAGTTCTTGACAATTATGCCGTTTTCCGAGGAAACATTTGACGATATAAGCAGAGTGATCGGGCCAGCCAGCCCGATTGCGCAGGGGCAGGCAATGACAACCACTGAAACAAAGGCGAGGATAGCTATTTCAAGAGAAAGTGGAAATCCAATACCTGTAAGATAGAAATACCAGAATAATGACGCTGAAAGAGCGGCGACTATCACAATCGGAACAAATACAGATGAGAAGACATCGGCGATTCTCTGAACCTTTGCCCGGCCGGATATCGCTCTCTGTATAAGTTCGTATATCTGACTTACGGTACTGTCTTTTCCAGTCCTTGTAACGTTGATCTTGAGGATGCCGTTCAAGTTCTTTGTTCCCGAAGAGACTTCACTGCCTGTTGTCCTAAGAACAGGTTCCTGTTCCCCCGTCAACATCGACTCGTCCAACTCACTCTTGCCCTCGTACACAGTACCGTCGACCGAAATTATCTCCCCTGGCTTCACAAGAATATTGTCTCCGGGATTTATTTCATCAGTACGTTTATCAATAATTTCTCCACTTCCAGAGATATAGTGCGTGATATTCGGGATCATGCTTATGAGTTTGCTTGCTGCCCTATTTGCCCTTATCTTTGTCATGTTTTCTATATAATTGCCCGACAAAATCAACGTGATTATGAAGGCAGATGCGTCAAAATAAACGTCTGATCTTGGAATTGAACCCGGGAAAAAAGTAACATATGCCGAGAAAATGAATGCGGTAAGAGTACCCATGGAAATGAGGAGGTCCATGTTTCCCGACCTGCTCTTCAGAGCGTGGTAAGCCCCTTCGTAAAATCCGAAACCAGAGTAAAATTGAACCGGTAGAGCAAGGGTGAGCAATATGAAGTCTTTATAAGCAAACATGCCGGTTGCATAGGTTAACAGAATTATTGGTATGGAGAGTGTCCAGCCCACAATCAGCCTGTTTCCAAGTATTCTGGCTTCCTTCTCTGGAGAGCTGTATTTGTGAAGGCATGTTTTAGAGCAGAAATAGTATCTCTGACCATCAGTGTCAGAAAATAGATCGGTGCTTTCCGGAACAAACATTCCACAGACTGGATCCGTAGGCACCTTTACACCTTACCTGCTATTTTTAAGGGGGTTCTTGTCAAAATCCTTCTTGCAGTTACTGCTGCAGAAATAAAATTTCTTTCCCTGAAACTCGCTGACAAATTCCGTGTCTTCCTTAACTTTCATTCCGCACATTACATCTTTTGCCATGATCCTTCATTCCTCCTTCAGCAGCAGTGATGCTTGTGGCCGTGATGAGTTTCATGGCTTTGCAGGTACTTCTCAGGACTGGCGTCGAAACTGGTTTTGCAGTTACTGCTGCAGAAATAAAATTTCGTGCCATCGTGCTCGCTTGCAATATTCCTGTCCTTAACTCCCATGCCGCATACAGGATCGGTTACATTTTCCATGGTCTGTCCATTACTGAAATATTCTTAATAATTTGTTATACATAATGTATTTATAACGCTTCTATATTTTTCAGTATGAAAAGAAATATTACAGAAATCGAACAAAGATTGATACTCATCCTGAAAAAGGATTCCAGAAAAAGCATTCTTGATATTGCCGAAGAACTCGGCGTCAGTAGAATTACTGCGAAAAAGGCATTTGATTCACTTGTCCGGATCGGAAAAATAAAGAATTTTACTGTTACGCTGGATGAAGATGAAAGAGATCTTGCCATAATACATGTCAGAGATTTGGGAAATCTGCCAAAAGATCTGGTTATTGAGTATTTCAGATTGATTGACAACACGTACATCGTGGTTGTTTATTATGAGAATCTTGTAAAGCTTGAGGGGCTTTCCATAATCGATGTGAAAATCGCAACCGTCAGGAGCATAAATGAAAATAGCGGCAGGGTGGAACACCTTCATTGCGACTATTGCGGTGAGGGGATGAGTGGAATTCCAATCCGAGTCGAATTACAGGGGAAAACATACTACGCCTGCTGTCCGAACTGTGAGCGTGACCTGAGAAAGAGAAGAGAAGCCCTCGCTGAGCAAGGAACTGTTTGAAACTGACTCACATCAGCCAACTTCTCTCTATTTTCTGCGTCTTCAAGGTGTTAGAATTTCCTGCGCCATTGTTCAGACCTTCCTCCAGGTCTATGGGCGTGGCGAGTTCATCTGTATTATTTGCAGAAAAGTCATATATAAACAGGAGTCCGTCGATATCGTTGACATTGTGTATAGGTCAATGTTAAATATTATCGAGAAATCGTAAATTATGTCTTGTGGATGCATGAACCATTCAGGCAAAAACATGGCTGGGCATCATACAGACCAAACCGAGGATACTGGTGGAAATGCCGGTAGAGTGTCCAGTTCAGCGATTAATATTTTAAATGAACGATACGCCAGGGGAGAATTGAGCAGAGAGGAATACCTGAAGATGAGGGACGATATTGCCGCTAAGTAATGTGGCAGAAAGGTAGGTGAATAGATGGTTTTAGAATATAGAATTAACTCGAAGTTTTCATTTGAGGAGGCATGCTCCAAGGTTCCGGAAGCTGTTTCCAAGAACGGATTTGCGGTACTGGCAGAAATAAAGACCAGCGAGATTTTGAAGAGCAAGGGGTTCGATTACGCCCCACTAAGAACATTTGACATATGCAATGCCGGGTATGCGAATAAAGCCCTTTCTCTGAGCAAGATCACCGAGGCATTGCTTCCTTGTCATCTCATTGTACGGGGAAACGGAGATCATACAGAGATTTCAGTTCAACTTCCCAGAGATACTTTCAATGCCCTGTTTCCCAAAGGCGATGCCAAAATGGAAGCCTTCATGAACGAGGTCGAAGGTAAGCTTAAGAACATTGTGGATTCACTGGCAAAACAGTAACCATCTGTATGAACCGAAAGGAGTCGAAGGAGTTCATCAACTAACCCCGATTCATGCCTCCATCATATTTTTCTCATAATGTTCCAGTTCAATGCCTGATAGGATCACGAAACATCTTTAGTGCATTTATCAGAGCATCATTTTCATGTTCCAGGCCCACAGTAACCCGAACCATTCTGCTCAACGGATCGCCCAGTTTCCTGACCAGTATTCCATTATCTTTCAGAAACTGAAAAACGTCAAGGTTCACGAGAATAAAATTGGCTTTGCTGGGGAAAGAAAAATCAGAGATCTCCCTGTAAATCCTTTCCCGTTCACGTATTATGTATTCTACGTTCTTCATGATCTCATGCCTGTAGTCAAGCAATATGGTGGCTGCGACATGTGAAATGGAGCTCAGGATAAATGGCGGAAGTGTTTTCTGGATCTTTTCCATGGTTTCGGATGAGGATATGGCGTACCCAATGCGAAGCCCTGCCAGTCCGAACGCCTTTGAGAAGGTTCTCATGACAATGAGGTTATCGTAATCCCTGACAAGATCTGCACAGCCGTTTCCTGCAAACTCTCCGTAAGCCTCGTCCACGATAACAGTATTTCCCGTTTCAAGCAGGCTTTTAACGGTGTCCCTATCCGTGGTGTTACCGGTTGGATTGTTTGGTGAGCAGACGATGTAGGATGAATTTGAAAACTTCAGCAACTTGTCGATGTCAGGCTCGAACATTCGCGTCATGGGAATTTCGCTAAACCTTATTCCCTTCTTTTCTGCGAAGAACTTATACATGCTGAATGTCGGAGTGCTGGTCACAATCTCGGTGTTCCTCAGGAAATCAAACAGAAAAGTTATGACCTGATCACTGCCATTACCGACAATTATATTGTCCGCGCCTAGTCCGTAAATTTTCCCGATTTTTTCCCTGAGGCTCTCTGAATAATCCTCAGGATAACGGTTCATCTCGAGGCCACTGACAACCTCCGTTAACTTGATCCTGAAACTTTCCGGCACGTTGAACGGAATCTCGTTCTTGTCCAGCCGTATAATTTTCTTATAAGTATCACTCATCTGACACACGCCTCCTCGAAAGTTCGTGCATAACGTCGTCAAGCTTTATTTCGTTGAAGGAAAGCAGCACGAGAAGGTGGTAGAACATGTCTGCGGTCTCGTATATGGTTCTGTCACGTGAATTGGCAACCAGTACCTCCACAGCTTCCTCCCCGAACTTCTTGTATATCTCCTCACGCCCCTTATTAAAAAGGCTTTTTGTATAGGAGTCCACACCTCCGGAGAGTTTCCTCTGGCTTATTACGGATTCTAGGTCCCTGAGAACGGAAAGAGAATAATTCAGGCCTGCAGGTTTAACTCCCTCCTTCCCGAGTTCAGAATGGAAGCAGCTGAATTCGCCGGTGTGACAACCAGGCCCTTTCTGTTCCACCCTGATCAGTACAGAATCGGAATCACAGTCAGTAAAGATCTTCACTATTTTCTGCGTGTTTCCACTGGTCTCGCCCTTCATCCTGATCCTGCCTTTCGATCTGGAATAATAGTGGGCAAACCCAGTGGAAATAGTCAGTTTCAAAGCTTCCTCATTCATGTAGGCCAGGGTTATAACCGCCCCGGTTCGGTCATCCACTGCAACAACAGGAATCAGGCCATCAGCAAACCTGAGATTTGATATATCAGGGCTTTCTGACAACTATACCCCTCCTTTCAAGATATTTCTTCAGATCAGATACACTGAATTTTCCGTAATGGAAAACGGAGGCACCCAGGGCGGCATCTGCCCCTGCCTGGAAAACCTCGAGAAAATGCTCAGGGGTGCCGGCTCCACCGGATGCTATCACAGGTATGCTCACTTTTTCAATCATTCCTGTTATGAGGTCGAGATCATATCCGTTTTCTGTTCCGTCCGCGTCCATAGAAGTTATCAGCAATTCTCCTGCGCCAAGATTCTGGGCTTCACGTGCCCAGGCAATCGCATCCATGTTTCTTGGAATCTTGCCGCCATGGGAATATATTTCGTAGTGTCTGCCGTTGAACTTGCAGTCAATGGCCACAACTGTGTTCGAGGAACCCACAACATCAGATATCTCCCTGACGAGTTCCTTCCTCTCCACTGCTGCTGTATTGATGAAGATCTTGTCAGCACCATTCCTGATTAATTCCCTGGCTTCTGTTGCAGTTCTGATGCCTCCTCCAACGGTAAACGGAATAAAAAGCGACGATGAAACATCCCGGGCGAGTTCCTTTATTGTGCCTCTATTCTCGCGTGAAGCCGAAATGTCCAGAAATACAATTTCGTCGGCACCTTCGTTCTCGTATCTGGAAGCGAGTTCAACCGGGTCCCCTGCGTCTCTCATATTCTCGAACCTTACACCCTTTACAACTCTTCGATCCTTTATATCCAGTGCCACAACTATCCTTTTCGCAAGCATTATCTGACACCTGCCAGTTCCTGAAGCGGGATACGATCCTCGTAGATGGCTTTCCCGACTATTGCACCGGAGAAACCGTATTCTTCCAGTTTCTTTATGTCCCGGATTTCGGATACTCCTCCAGCATAGATCATCTCCTCTCCTTCCCAGAATTTCTTCAGATCAGAAATTCCGGCAAGCGTCCCGTCTCTTTCAACATCCGTATAAATGAATCTCCTGACGTACTTCCTGGAATTCTCAAAGAGCGAAATAACACTCATGCTGGAATTTTCTACCCAGCCTTTCGTTGCGGCTTTCATTCCTCTGGAGTCCAGGCTTACTGTTATGCCAGGAAATTTTTCCGAGGCAATCCGGAGAAATGCGGCATCAGTTGCCGAGGTACCCAGTATTACGGCAGATACTCCGGCATCAAAAGCATCGTTTATGTTTTCCATTGTTCTGATGCCGCCTCCAAGCTGTATCCATAACCCGGTTTCTCCTGCTATCTTCCTCACTGTGTCCAGATTCTTAAGAGTTCCCGAAAAGGAACCGTCCAGGTCTACTATGTGCAGTTTCTTGAAGTATTCCGAGAATTTCACGGCAAAATCTACGGGATCACCGTATATTTTCGCGCTGGAACCCTCTCCCTTGACAAGCCTCACTGCCTTACCATTCATTATATCTATTGCAGGATATATCTCCAAGGCTAGACCTCCATTCTACTGAAATTCCTCAACAGTTTTTTCCCGTTCTCGCTGGACTTCTCGGGGTGAAACTGGACTCCATAAATATTATCCCTTTTTATTGCCACGGGAAAAACTTCCCCATCATGTTCGGAAGAGGCCTGGACTAATTCTTCCGGAACCTTAATCCTGTATGTGTGCACGAAGTAGAAATACGAATTATTATCGATACCCTCGAAAAGAGGGGGGGACTTCTCAAAACTGACACTGTTCCAGCCGATGTGAGGCAATCTTTTTCCCAGTAGTTTTACAGTCCTGCCGGGAATGACGCCAAGACCTTTTCCCGATCCTTCTTCGCTCTCCTCGGTGAGCACCTGCATGCCAAGACATATGCCAAGAACAGGAACTCCCTCACCGATACGATCCAGCAGGACTCCTCGCAATCTTTCCAGTTCGGTGGCCACCGCATGGAATGATCCGACGCCTGGAAGCACTATCTTTTCAGCTTTTTCGATTTCATAGGGATCGGAAGTTACCTTTCCATCCACGGCTTTCGCCACGTTAGAGAAGTTTCCAATTCCAAGATCGATTATTGCAATCAAGTCATGATCCCCTTTGTGCTCTCCAGCCTGTCGGATGGCTGTATTGCCTCTCCCAGTGCTTTTCCCAGGGCTTTGAAAGATGCCTCGGTTATGTGATGGGAGTTCTGGCCTGCCATCTGGATAACGTGAATAGTGGCTCCCAGCGTTCTGGAGAACGCCAGATAGAACTCCCTGACAAGATTCAGGCTGAATCCCTCATCGTCATTGTAAGACAGTGCAAAATTGAGAAAAGGTCTTGAAATGTCCACTGCAACCATTACAAGGGCTTCATCCATAGGTATAACTGCATTGCCGAAGCGTTTTATTCCTGACAGCTTCTCCTTAATCGCAAGAGCAATCGTTATGCCGGTGTCTTCCCAGAGGTGGTGTCTGAGGTCCCACTTCGCCTCAATTCTTGCAGTCCTGTTCATGTAGAAGAACAGTGTCCTCAGCATGTGGTCAAGTATCTTGTCTCCTGTATCGATCCTTGTTGTTCCATCTCCTATCTCTACGGTTATGTCAACTTCGTTTGTTGTTCTCTTCATTTTCTTGTCTCCATTGATTTTCTGTGCGCTGTCATGCCTTCAATCGTAGCTAATTCCATGCCAGCTTCCCTGTATCTCATAAATTCATCCTTTCCGGTGTATGCCATGGATATCCTCTTTGTGAAGTCCCATACAGTCAGCGCCGATGAAAAAACAGCGGATCCTCCAGTTGGAAGGACATGGTTAACTCCGAGAAAATAATCACCTGCCGGGACAGGAGTGTACTGACCCAGGTAAACAGCTCCTGCGTTTTCAATCATATCGATAAATCTCATGGGTTCCCTCACCAGGAGCTCCAGGTGCTCCGGTGCAAGTTCATTAGCCCTGGAAAAGCATTCTTCCAGACTGGAGTATATCTTTATATCGACGCCCTGTGATTCGCATACCTGTGCAAGTTCCGGCGATGTTGTCAGGAGCCATGCCTTTGAATCAGGCCCGTGTTCAAGTTGCGAAGCCAGATCAGCCGTTACGTACTCAGGATCTGCTGTCTCATCAGCAACAATGCATATTTCCGAGGGACCGTTCAGTCCATCTATTCCGACTGTCCCAAAAACCTGCCTCTTGGCTTCGGTCACAAAGGCATTTCCGGGGCCAAATATCTTCTGTACCGGTTTCATGCCTATTCCGTATGCCATTGCACCTACGGCCTGTATTCCACCAAGCCTGTAGATCTCATCAATTCCCAGTTTTTTTGCAATGTACAGTATGGCCGGATCAATTTTTCCGTCTTTGGGCGCAGTGACAACGACGATTTCCCTGACCCCTGCGATCCTTGCAGGAACGGCGGACATTATGAGGCTGGAAGGGAGGGGCTTTCCGCCGGGAACATACAGTCCAACCCTTCTCAGGGGGCGTTCCATGATGCCGTACAGGGATCCATTCTGCGTGAAAAGCGTGGAGTGGTTGATCTGTGCGGAATGCACCTGGCGGACTCTTTCAATCACAGTGTCTATTGCGCTGATCTGACCAGGTTTCAACAAGGAATCTGACTTTTCAATCTCCTCCGCCGGAGCCCTGATGGGCCCAACATAATGATCGAAACGGGCAGAATATTCTTTCAGCGCTTCCTCGCCTCTCTGCTTTATGTCATCGAGAACTTCCCGTGTATATTTTTCAATATCCATTTTCTATCACGTTTTCCATCCGTGTTACCACGTTGTTAATTTCCTCAAATTTTGATTTCTGTGATATGCGGTTTACAATAAGCTGGGCATAAACGTCAATTATCTTGTGAATCTCAGACAGGCCATTTTCCCTGAGGGTTGTTCCCGTATCAACGATATCTACAATCGCATCCGCTATGCCCAGACTTGGGGCAAGTTCTATCGACCCGGAAAGAGGTATAATCCTGACGTCCAGGCCAAGAGAATCGAAGTATTTCTTCGTTATGTTCCTGTATTTTGTTGCAATCCGGAATCCGTCCATATCCTCTGGCCGTATATCGCTTCCCGAAGGAACAGCCAGGCTGATCCTGCAGTTTCCAAAATTGAGTCTCAGCGGGATGAATACATCGGGCTGGCTCTCCTCTGTGATGTCACTGCCAACTATGCCTATGTCTGCGGCATTGGTGACGTAAACAGGTACATCCGACGGCTTGGCAAGCATGATTTCGTAACCGTTGGATCGTATTATAAGTGACCTGTTCTCGGGAGCATCTGCGCTGATGCCTATATCCTTGAGCAGGCGCATTGAAGGTTCGAACAGTCTTCCCTTAGGAAGGGCGATTCTCATTCATCACCACCTCCACAGGTATCCCCATCTTAACCAGTTCCTGCGCCCTTGAACAAGCTTCCGAAGGGGTTTCTCCGCTGACGGGAACACGGGCGGAACTTTTTCTTGCATCGTAAAGTGATGCAAGCGAATCAAGGTTGAATGCAAATCCCACAGCATCTATGTCACCTATCCGGTAACTTCCACCGTTCCCAATCAGGTATTCGAATCTTGGCGAATATATCTCAAATACAAGACTGTCGTAATAGGAATGAAGCTCCACGGTTCCGAGATCAACGATGATCCTCTCATGGTTCACTTCTGATACCACATCATCAACCTGGCTGAACCCGCTGCTTTTACCCCTGGAATTCATCATTTCCCATATGCGTTTTTTCATTGAATCTTCTATGGGAAGCTTGTCAATTGCAGCGAAATTTCTCCTGGAAACGGCATCCAGTATCACATCAGTATATCCAGGAACCTTGCCGGCAATGTTTTTCCAGATCTCAACACTTCCGACATCAATGTAAAAATCGGTGATTCCCAGATTATTCATAGCGGAAATTGCAATATTGAGAATCTCCACATTGCTCCACTTTT
>JAJZOM010000201.1 GCA_021811505.1 Thermoplasmata archaeon
AGTCCAGATAGGAAGCACCAGGAATGGCCTGGGGTTGCTGGATATAGACGTAATTTACCGTGAGGAAAAGACAACCAGAGAAGTAACGTATAGAGTTGCTCGTGACATAATTCCAGAAGGAAAGGCGCGAAACGGTTATGAGATTCACTATGGGATAATAAGCAGAAACGGAGAGAGACCTTTGCTTCTTACAGAACTGGGAGATGAGGGATCGGTGTCGCGGGATGGAAAAGTTATGGGTACAAACATTCATGGGATTCTTGAAAACGTAGAGTTCTTACGATATCTGATCGGGCCGATAGACTTGAAGGTTTCCTACGAGGAACTAGTCGATTCAAACATTGAAAGAATGACCAATATTTTTATTGATAACATGGATATTAGAGAGATAGAGAAACTCGCGGGAATGAATAACCAAAACTGAATGCGATTCCTGTATGGGTGTTTCGGCGGCTGATGGCTGGAGCAAATAGAGATATGGAAATGAAGGGGTTTGGCCTCGATGATGTGTTGATCAGACCTGGTTGCGACAGGAACCTGGAAAATTTATGTTTACACGCTGATAGAGGGAATGCTCTCCACGGATTTTGCGATGAAGGCGTGAAGCACAGATTGTTTGTTCCCGTGAAAAGTACCACCAGATGGGTTATTATCAATAAGTGCGATGTGCCAGACGAACCAATTTCTTCAGAGTTCACTTCTTTTAAACCGGAAATTAATAGGGAGGGTTGTAAGTGATCATTCCCTCCATTCTTGCTGAGCTCATAATACTGATAGGTGCAGTGATCATCGATGTGATATTTGGTGAACCAAAGGAATATTTGCACCCTGTTGCACTTGTCGGGAAATTATCTTCTAGAACCGAAAAGTCGTTTATGAAACTTGGCAACAAGGTCCTTGCCGGGTTTGTTTTCCTTGCCGTAATCATTCTTGTCTTTACAGTTCCTCTATTCATTGTTTTGAAAATAGTATCCTCTGTCCAGTTCCTCTATTTCATCGTGGCTATGATAGCGTTCAAGACCACATTTTCGATCACTTCCATGGGAGATCATGTTAAGCCCATAGTAAGAGCGCTGGAAACAAATGATATTGAAACTGCACGGACAAAACTCTCTCTCATTGTCAGGAGGGAAACAAAGGACATGGATGCTACGCACGTATGCTCTGCAACAATAGAAACGATTTCAGAAGGTTTCGTTGACGGTTTTCTTACTCCTATGATGTTTTTTGCGCTTTTTGGAATTATCGGAGCCTTTTTTGCAAGAATCGTAAACACCATGGATTCCATGATAGGATACAGGAACCGCCAGTACTTCGAGTTCGGCAGATGGACTGCGATAGCCGATACCCTGATAAACTACATACCTGCCAGGGTATCCGCTGCAATCATCTCTTTCAGTTCTGAGCTTCTAAACTACAGGGTGCAGAGTGTTCCACTGAGGGAAGTTCGGGTACTTACGGAAAGCACCAATGCCGGCTGGCCAATGGGATCAATTGCCACGTCCCTGAACATAAAGCTAGAGAAATATGGACATTACGTACTGAACGAGAATGGTTTTGAGCCCAGCGTTGGCGATATAAAGCGCACTATGAACATTTATTATACATCTGTCTATCTTTCATTCCTGATTTTCATTTTGCCGATCATGATAATAGTATTCCTGCTCGAGGTTGTATGGTGAACGAACTAATATCTGGAAATGAAACCGTCAGGAGTGAGATAATTGCGGCTCGCGAAAGCATAGTATTCCTCCTTCTGGCTGGAACGTCAAATGTGTCACTCAACCCCGGGATATCTGCAGCAGGCGCTACTCCGGAACTCACTCGATTGACACCAGTCGTTGACTCGGAGATTATCTTTTCCGGAAATTGCCTCAGCCTCGACGTACCTCCCATGACCCCGGAAGGAATACCTACCCCCGCCATTGTTACAAAGGCATGTCTAGATGGAATCGCTGTGAAAGTTATTGTGGTCGACGCAGGACTCGCTGCGACCCCTCAAGTACCGTTCATATCCGGAAATCTCGGAGCGTCGCTTGACCCATCAGTTGAAAGGGCACTGCCAGAATTTCAGAGAGCTCTTGATTTCGGGAAATACGTTGGATCACTTATCTCAGGATACAAAGTTGTCTTCATGGGCGAAAGTGTGCCTGGTGGAACCACAACTGCACAGGCAGTCATGAAATGTGTCGGAAACAATTTTAACACAAGCAGCAGTTTACCCAGTGATCCTGACATGGAGAAGCTTCGATTGATCAAGAAAGCGCAGAAAAGGCTTGGAAATACTGAACTTAAAACAGATCAATGCATTGCAGAGTACGGAGATTATATGATGCCCGTTGCACTGGGAATAAGCAGTTCATTGCAGGAAAGCACTCTGGTATACTGTGGCGGCACACAGATGGCAAATGTTTTCAGCCTAGACAGGAAAGTCAACAAACCGACAGCGAAACGTTATGTTGCCACAACAAAATGGGTGATGGATCATCGTCCCGAAACCTTGAAAAAACTTGTCGGAAATGAAAACCTTATAATCTCAAACATAGACTTCAGCACAATGCCACAACAGGGACTGAGAGAATATGAAAATGGGCATGTACGGGAAGGTGCAGGCATGGGGGGAGCTTTTGCCCTTTATAGCATCTTGAATGGAGACATGAAGGCGCTGTACAACGACATATCAAGTCTTTATGAGAGACTCAGTTCATAAAATCAATTCAGGCTTGAATTCACCTTTCTCAAGTAGGCAACCGGATCATCAGAATTATAGATGGATCTCCCTATTATAATGAAGTCTGCACCGTGCCTGATGGCCTCGGAAGGTGTTCCTCCCTGAGCTCCGATGCCCGGAGAGATTATACATCTCTTTCCTGCTAGCGCCTTGATGTGATCAAGCATCTGCAGATTATTTCCCGGTGCAACAAAACCATAAACACCGCATTCTTTGGACATTTCTATCATCTCATCGGTGTGCAGGTCCATGAAATCCCTTGATCCACTGTTGCTCATTGATACGACTGAAAACACCTTCATTTCTCCTGATTCCCTTACCAGAGAATCCATTGAATCCCTGCCGGTGAATTGATGTGATATGATTCCCCAAGCTCCGTTTTCCCTAGCTTTTCTTGCAATCAACGCGTTTGTATTTGGTACATCCGCTATCTTGAAATCGCATATCACCGGAGAGAATTCGGACAGTTTCCTCACGATGCCTATTCCCCCACTCATGACCAGCGGCCAGTTGACCTTTATGTAGGCAACTTCATCCTTTATCTGATCGGCCATTCGAATCGCTTCCAAGGAGTCAAAAACATCAAGGGCGGCAATAACTCTTTTCGCTGCCGGCATATAATCAACGATTTCTCTTGAATATATAATAATTTGTCAAGTGTATAAAAAGTCTGCAGGATAGAGCTTTAGGAGACTATGTCTATCTCCTGCTCCTGCTCATCACCGGCGAGAAGTTTTCTGAGCTGTTTTGCATCAGCACGATTGGCCAGCATGTACGGGGATTTTACTCCTGTAAGCAGAACAAGCACCCTTATCTTCTTGTTATAGAATCGTTCCACGCTTGCTCCCCATATTATTTTTGCATTTGGATTAATGCGCTTTTGAACTTCGTTTGTTGCGCTTTCTGC
>JAJZOM010000262.1 GCA_021811505.1 Thermoplasmata archaeon
CAGAGCTTCCAGATATTGAGGATGAGCATCAACCCTTCACTGGGAAAAATCGATCAATGGGAAGTCGTGAAAAATTCCAAAACTACCGGATGGTACGTTTATGCTTCAGGTAATTACGGTTCAATTTACAAAATAAAGGCAGATGATTCGAAGTATTACGCCGTGAAGTGTTTTACAAGGAAATCCGGCAGCCTCAATGACCGTTACATGAAAATAAGCAATTACCTCAGTGCCAAGGCTTCCAATATGGATTTCCTGGTACATTTCAGGTACTACGAGGAAGGAATAAAAACGAGAAAGAATCCTGCTTTCTTTTTCCCGTTGCTGAAGATGGAGTGGATAGACGGCATGACACTGAATAATTTCATACAAATGAATATCGGTTCGCCCAAAGTACTTAAATCGGTTTCAGAAAACCTCTTATTGTCAGTCAGCAAGCTCCAGAAGGCTGGGATAGCTCACGGAGATCTCTCTGGCGACAACATCATAATAGGCAAGAAAGGAGAGATACGTCTGGTCGATTATGATGGCATATACATTCCTGATTTCAAGGGCCAGAGGGCAACGGAAATGGGGCATGCCGATTTCCAGCACCCCAAGAGAACTGGAGAAACATTTGCAAGCAGCCTGGACAACTTCTCTGCGCTTATTATCCACCTTTCCCTGCTTGCTCTGGCCGAGAAACCTGAGATGTGGGAAAAATACAATCAAAACGATCCGGATTGCCTTATTTTGAGGAAGAAGGACTTTCTTGACCTGAGTAATTCAGAAGCATTTGGCGTCATGATGAAAACCAGAAATAAAAGCGTAAAGAGGCTTGGCGCCATGCTTGAAGATTACCTAAGCCGTGGCCCGCTGTGGGAAGAGGCCTCCCCTCGTGACATTCTGTCACTTTAGGCTGAGAATTACCAGTGTGAGATCATCGTTTCTCATCCTTTTTGAGTTGATTTCGTTCGTAAAGTAACGCCTGAGTTTTTCCTTGTCGTACATCAGGCTGCGAACCTCATGAAATTTCCCGTATTCCATGAGCCATTTGGCAACTGCATCAGTGGCTATGAAAATATACTGCGAAGAATTGAAGGTCCCGCTCGCCCAGACGGTTTTTGGAGGTATCATCCTCACGTTCTTGGGGATAGGATACCCTTTCCCGCTCCATACGAGGCTGGGTGTGTTGTTGAATTCTTTCGGGGAACTCAACGGAAAAGATTCATACGTTCCGTCAGGCTGCAATTTGAACATGACGGTGTCACCTACGGCAAATGTGGAATATGAATATCCAGAAGATTCCTTCTTGAACTCAATCCCGAGGAGGGTGGAATGCGATCCGGCTATTGCTTTATTTTTGTGGAACCATGGAAGAGACTGCCAGCTGATATGCTCATACCAGACAAGACGGGCCTTCTGGATCATGTTCGCAATGAGTTTATCGGGATCCGTAAAGAAATCCTGAGTTCCGAATACAGTGGTCTCAGTTATGGCCCTGGCCCATACGTCTGAGAACAGTGATGAGCTTGCCCCGTCCGCTACTGCGTATCGAAGCGTTCTGACATTGGAATTAAATGAATCCTCGCAATCGGCTTCACTGTTTCCAAGTTTGCTCATCTGGAACAAATGGGTTATCAAATTGTTCCCTTATTGGAGATTCTCTGTGGGCGCACGGGTTCCTATGTCAAGCAATTCCAGAAGTTCATCCAGACCGGCGTTGAACACATATGCTCTCGATCCGGGTTGTACATCCAATGCCCTTTCCTGCGCAAGATTGAGGAAAGAATCCGGCAGTTCACTTGACATTTCAAACAGCTGAGTGGCAAATTTCTCATTCGACGGAAGCACTGTCGAATCAGCCGGGAAAGCAACAGGCTTCTGTCCTTTCAGTTCTGAAAGATGACAGTTCCAGAAGAGTACGTTGCCGTCCTGGGTAGACATCGAAATTATTGCCTTTGCAATCTCAAGAGGATCTCCGTCGGTTGCTGCACCGTCCGAGATGTTTATAACAACTGGAGGGTACGAGTCATGATGTTCGGCAAGCCAGTCGTCAAGCCATTCCTGAGCAAGTTTTAATCCCTTCACCATTGGCGTATTCGAATTAGCGACAGGTTCAAACCAGACCGGGAATTCGAATTCAGTTTCCACTTCGTTGCCATCCGGGTCAGATATTTTCTCTGTTCTTTTTTCCATTCTCAATGGATTCTCCGCCAGCTTCGATATAGGAACTATTGTCTCATCCTTGAGCAGTGAATCTGCAGAGTCTGAAACTGCGCCGTAACCGATGATTCCAATGTCGAAGTAATCACGCACCCCGTCGCTCTTCGTACACCTGTAAATCAATTCATAAATCTGCCTGTTAATCGCGTCAGCCGCTTCCTGTGATTTTGATCTCAGTGTTCCACCGAGTTTGTGGCTCATTGATCTGGACTGGTCTATCAGGAAAAGAAACAGTCCTGGGTTTCTTCTGCTTATTTCTGAACTATATGCCATGACCAGTTCAAGCCTTAGCACTTAAAAATTTTATGGTACTCGGAAGCCGACGTATCTGATATCACTATTTTCCGCATTTTTCGATGTGCTTTTCCTTTGTATGTATGGGATTACGCCAAAGTGATCGAATTACCAGCAAAAACCGAAAGAAACGGAGAATGCGTTAAACAATGCGCACAGGTCAAGGAGATGAAAAAATATGAATAAAATTTGTCAGAAAAAATTTGGGGACTTCAGGGGTGCTTGAAGTCCGTTACCAGAGGCTCGAAGATCCCTCCAGTATGCGTAACAAGAGGTACGTAATCACCACCATAAGCTATGAGCCCGTTATCTGTGTATGGCGTCCCTGGCCCGATGTAATTCCACCAGAAATTGCCACCCTGGTAAGTTGTTCCCACAATGCTACCTGAAAGTGCATATCCGTTGAAATAATTCACATTGGAAGCGGGTTGCTTCGTGATATTCCACATGTTCAGATACATAGTACCGCTATTATAGGTGTAGATGCTGTAAGTCGGGCTGTAAGCGGTGTAGTAAACAATGAATGCGTTGTTGTATATTGTATTCCCCGAACTGAACACAGATAGTGCAAGAGGCCCTCCCCAGACATTCATGGGCGGATAGTTTGTGCTGTTCAGCGTTGAGTTCTGTATGAAATAGTTTCCCCAGACCATGTTGCCGCCGGAAGTATCGCGCTGGTTGTAGATTAGCATGCCGCTGTCCATTACGTCGAAGTAGTTGGAGGCTATGAGGTTATCATTTGAATTCCAGAGCACCAGGTTTGCAACAGGGAATCCACTCTCGTAGGTAGTGAAATATCCTGAAATATAGGAATTCATCAGGGTCGCGTGCGAAGTGTTATACAGGAAATAGCCCAAGTAATTAAACGGCAGGAATCCGAAGAACTGTATCAGCTGCTGTTCATAGGCAGGATATACCACCTTGAACCCCGGCATGTTATCCATGAGGACATACGCACTGGTATCTTTCAAGAGCACTCCGGAAAAAGACGGGAAAGCATAGTCATTCATAGAGGCAAATAAAGGATTCACCTGCCCGGATGGTGCAGGGTTGTTGTAAAGTACATAAGGATTTTTCTGCGTTCCTTTTCCGCTCTGTGAGATGTACTGTAACTGGCTCATA
>JAJZOM010000267.1 GCA_021811505.1 Thermoplasmata archaeon
TGCCTGAATCAGTTCTTCCAAGTCCAATGGTTCTTCCTGTATCCTTATCATCATGATCCTGTGCCATATCTTCAGGTTTGGACCCCTTATAAATATCTCGCGTGGAGTAGCCAGGTCAGAAGTTATACGTGTCCAGACAGCATCGTTCAGTCAAGGAATCTAACCGCCGCTGACTACTGGAAACAACGCCAGTTCATCGTTGTCCGCAAGAATCTTGTTTCCGTCGCAGAAATTCTGGTTCAGTGCGAACATAAGGGGATTCTTTCTTAGGGACAGCCCGTTTCTTTCTCTCTTTATCATGCCTATTATGCTGGAAACAGATGATCCTTCCGGCACATCTATTATTTCCATTTCCCTACCGGCATCATCCTTCACTGACCCAAAATATTTCACTGTTATTTTCAAGTTCATCCTCCTTTTTCCAGTAAGGCTCTCTGTCTTTTACCGATGCAAGGAAAATCCTGTCCAGATCTTCATTGCGATCACCATTTCTGATGCTGGATATTATATTTCTGTAATTATCGCTTCTCATAAGACATGGCTTTAGCATGCCTGTGGATGTCAGCCTGATTCTTGTGCAGTTGTTGCAGAAATCATAGTTCCTCATAGGCTTGACGAATTCGACTTCTGCTTCCTTGCCATCGATCATTAGGTGATATTTCGGACGGTGATGCAGATCATTGAACTCAGACCTGAATGATTTCGCAGATATATCCTCCTCAATGCGTTCAAGTGAAACGTGGTACTTCTGAAATTCCTCGGAACTTTCCATTTCCCGTGTGGTCTCGAACTCTATGAGCTGGAGAATTACGTTCTCATCGGCAGACAGTTTAATCATGCGGGGGATCTGGCTTTCGTTGAGATTCTTAAGGACAACAAAATTAACTTTGATAGGTGAAAACCCTGCTTCATGTGCTGCCCTTATGCCCTCAACAACTTCTTCAATCCCGTCGACGCCCGTAATGAACTCAAATTTTTCCTTTTCTATGGAATGGAGAGAAATGTTCACGCGATCAAGACCCGCTGCCTTGAGATCCTTCGCTATTTTTGGAAGCATTATGCCATTCGTGGTCATTGAGATGTTGCCGGAAATATGCTTTCTCGTCCTTCTTACAATATCGACTATGTCTCTCCTGATTGTGGGTTCTCCGCCGGTGAATTTAATTTTGTTGACTCCCCATCTGCTCGCAGTTTCTATAACTTTTTCAATCTCATCTGCTGAAAGATATTCGGAATGAATGCCGGTGCCCTCCATGTGACAGAAAAAACACCTGAAATTGCATGTGGTATTTACCTGCACCCTCATGCTCCTGACGGGCCTTCCGTAATTGTCAGTAGCCAGCACCATGACATTCCAATGTATACTGGTTAGTTAAGTTTTCCTAGCTTTCAACATAATAAACCCGAATTTTTTCATCACTGAATCGCATCCGTAAGGCTATAATAACGATTTTATCCCACGTGAGCGAGAAGACCCCTTGATCCGGCAAGGGGATGAAAGCGAACCGTAATATATCCAGATATAATCGTTTAAACAATGTTCAGGACCGTTAAACTGAAGCTTCCCTACGATCAATCACTCCTTGAAACGGGGAAGAGATTCAGTGAAGCATGCCAGAAGGTTCTGGACTATGGATTTTCGGAACACACATTCAACAAGAACAGGCTGAACAGGGCAACCTACATGAATATCAGGAAATACATACCAACCCTTCCCTCTGCTCTGGTACAGACTGCAAGGGATACGGCATCCGAGGCATTGAAACAGACAAAACTTCAAAAACAGATACACAGAAAATCCCTCACAATAAGATACGACAGGAGGACATTCAGATTCTATCCGGATTCTCATACAATATCACTGACAACAGTTCATGGAAGGCTTGTGTTTCCAGTTGCAAAATCACCCCTCATCGATAAATACAGAGGGGAATACACCAATGCGCAGGTATTCATCAATACGAAACATGGAAAGATGTCCGTGATGATCCAGGTGGAACTTCCGGACAAAGAGGTGGAAAAAGAGGTAAACGAAGAGGCAAAAGCAATAGGAATAGACAGAGGAGTGAAGAACATAGCAGTGTTGTCAAACAACATGTTCTTCAATTCAGGGCAGCTGAGAAGCGTAAAGGGAAGATACAGATACAACAGGTCAAAATTACAGCACGCAGGCACTCGTTCAGCTCATCGCAGACTGAGGGAATTGAGCGGACGAGAGAGACGGTTCGTGCTAAACACAAATCATGTCATATCAAAACAGATCGTGAATCTTCCGTACAACGTAATTGCCCTTGAATGGTTGGAATCGGCAGGGATGAGGAAGAAGAACAACGGGAAGAGATTCAATACCATGCTTGGTTCATGGTCTCCATACCAGTTAGAACTGTTCGTAGAGTACAAGGCAGCGGAAATGGGCAAAATGATAATCTATGTAAACCCGGAGTATACATCCCAGAAATGCTCGAAGTGCAGATACACGGACAGGAACAACAGGAAGGGATCAGTGTTCCACTGCCTTCGCTGCAACTTCGAACTCCATGCTGATCTCAACGCCTCGAGAAACATCGGAATACTTGGTATATCTGAGTATTTCAGGCTGATGTCAACCAGCCAATCGTTGCGTCACCCAGACAGCAACAAGCTCCCTGCGTTAGCTGGGAGTAGTTGACTAATGTTAACTGTTCGGATATCATTTCCGTATTATTGTCGTAAAATTACGAACATACTTTCATATATATACCATCCATGAAGTCAAAAGTGCAAGAAACTGGAATCGTTTTAAAGCACTTGAAAAAAGATCAGCTTGGCCTGAGACACGCTGTTTCTCAAGCTGTGTCGTTGAATGCGCCGGGTGGAACAATTGTTTTGTATGTGACCTCGACTGCTGCCCTCATGTTTTACACCTTTGGGACAGCATATCCGAACGGTGCCTTTGCAATACCACTGATCCTTCTCCTGTCGCTTATCGTATATGGCCTGATGAGTTTCTCGATGTATGAGTTTTCCAGGGAACTCTCCAGTTCCGGCGGATACTACACCTTTGTATCAAGAGGCCTGGGGAGTTCTGCAGGATACCTGACATCCCTCTCATACGTTTCTTACCAGATCCTGAGTTTTACGGGATTTGGGATCCTTGGATTCGTAGCCTTTATCTATGGAGTCCTACCAAACATCGGAATCAACCTGCCATACATGAACTATCTGTGGATACCGGTCGTACTGGCATTCATCGTTTTTGTATCATCGTTGATATATTCTGGAATCAAGCCATCGTTGAGATATGTTTTTTACACAATCCTCATTGAGATAACATTCTTCATCGTCACTTCTGTTGCAATCATAGCCATAAATCATGGCAGTTTGACTCTTAAACCGTTCACAGCTGCACCTATCGGGAATGATCCGCTTCTTTTGAGCACCATGATGATCTATGCGATTGGAACATTTGTTGGAATAGGCGGTGCTCTGCCTGTTGCGGAAGAGACCCAAAACCCCAAGAGAAACGTTCCTCTGGCAATTATAATCACCATATTGATTCTTGGAGTCACTATAATTTTGTCATCTTACGCCCAGATGATCGCTTGGGGAGAAGTTAATATGGCCGGGTTTGGCGTAGTAAC
>JAJZOM010000199.1 GCA_021811505.1 Thermoplasmata archaeon
AGTCGTGCAGCAGGCAATTCCAAAGTGGCTCATATACATTAACTAGGTTCAGCCCTGACGGATAAAAATATATTTAACCAAGTGACTTACCTTCTATAGTATCTGAATTGATAGCAAAGGATGATCTGATTATGAAACTAAGGATAAGCGTGAAGAACCTGAAGGAAATTGCAGACCTTCTAAATACCATAGTGAGCGAGGCAAAACTAACTTTCAAGAAGGATGGTGTGGTAATAAAGGCAGTGGATCCAGCCCATGTGGCAATGGTGAGTCTTGAGATTCCATCCGGATCATTTGAAGTTTATGACCTTGATGCGGAAGAGGACATATCCCTCGACATTGAAAGGCTGAAATCAATCCTTAAATTGGCAAGCTCAGGGGATGTCATATCAATTACAAAGGAGAAGGACAGGCTAAAGTTCGAGATGGGAACCATAGTCAAGACGCTTTCGCTGCTTGACAATAACACCATAACAACCCCCAGAGTCCCACAGGTCAGTTCCGAAAGTTACGTTGTAGTTGCGAAATATGAACTTGAGAAAGGTCTGAAGGCAGCTGAGGATGTGTCTGATTCCATAAGGCTTACCCTTACGGCAAACGATTTCAGGGCAAGATCACTGTCTGACACGGAAGAGTCGGAGATGATACTTTCAAAGGAGCTCCTCAAGGAGATCCGGTGTGAGGAATCTGTCAAGAGCTCATATCCGCTGGATTATCTCCTGAAGCTTGTCAAGTCCCTGTCAAGCACGGACTCCTTGAAATTGAGCTTCAAGGATGATTATCCCCTTACGATAGAATTTGAATTCGGACAGCCTGCTAAAGGTTCGAGTGATGGATACATAAAGGGCATTTTCCTTCTTGCCCCAAGAATGGAACAGTAAAAGAGCGGGCGCGGGGGGATTCGGACCCCCGATCTACAGCTTAGGAGGCTGTTGCCATATCCGGACTGGGCCACGCGCCCAACGGAAACAGACAGATATGCATCGGTCTAGAATAGTCGGCCTGAGTCGTTTCTGTGGGAAATGTCAGGACGCTATAAAATATTTCTTCAGAGAGAGACTTAACGATTATTATGTAGTTTGGAATACTGGATTATGCAGGTTAAGATGGATGGTTGGCAGGCTGGGCTGAGGTTCTCGGCAGCGCACTTTATACCTTCACACAACAAATGCTCCAGGTTACACGGCCACGATTATGCAATAATGGTCAGGATATGGGGAGACCCGGTTGACGGGATAGTGGTAGATTACGATGACATTTCGAGAGACGTGATGAGCATAATTGGGAAGATGGATCACAAGCTGCTTATCCCAACGCTCAGCGATATCATTTCTCACAAATGCAGCGGCGGAGTATGTGAAATATCGTATAACAATAAGCGAATCAGCGTGTCAGAAAGCGATGTGTGCCTCTGCGAAACCAGATCCTCCTCCAGCGAAGATCTCTCAAGATACATTTCAGAGCAACTTGCAGGGAAACTCAAGGGTATGAAAAATGTCAAAGGGCTGGAGATTGGGGTGCAGGAAGGTCCCGGCCAGGGCGCATACTCGGAAGTGGTCATGAACGACTGAGAGGGCTGTTTCACTTCTCTCTGGCGGTCTTGATTCAAGCACGGTATTGGCTATTGCTAAAAATAAAGGGTTTGAAGTTACCGCGCTGAGCTTCAGTTATGGCCAGCGACATTCCATAGAATTAAGATCTTCAAAGAGGATCGCCGATCATTTCAACATAGATCACAGGGTATTCAATATGGACTTCCGGCAGATTGGTTCAAGCTCCCTTACCTCAAGCATGCCTGTAGAGAAGAGAGATCTTTCAGCAATAAGCTACGGCATACCCTCATCGTATGTACCGGCCAGAAATTCAATTTTCCTGACAATAGCCGCAGCCTTCGCGGAATCGCTGGATGCTAGAACTATTTTCATAGGGGCAAATGCTGTTGATTATTCGGGTTATCCGGACTGCAGGCCTGAATTTTTTTCCTCAATGGAACGAAGCATAAATCTTGGAACGAAGGCTGGGATCAACGGGCGCATAAGGGTTGCGGTCCCGCTTCAGTTTCTTACCAAGGGAGAAATCATAAGGAAGGGCATAGGCCTTAATGTTCCCTATGAAATGACTTATTCTTGCTACAACGGTGAAGATGAAGCATGCGGTGAATGCGACTCCTGCCTGCTCAGGCTCAAAGGGTTCATGGAAGCTGGTATACCTGACCCGATTAGATATAAGAAATATCCTGAATTTTACCTGGATTTTTTAAAAAAATAAAGATTTAGAGTTTCCCTGCAAGAAACTCATCGACCTTTCTGCAGCTTGCATTTACGGATTCCACGGTTTTGTTCCACAGAAGCTTTTCCTCGTTGTTGAAATCCATGTCGTATATCTCCTCAACGCAGTTTTCGCCAATTCTTATGGGCACTCCGATGAAAATGTCCTTCACCCCGTAATGCTTTGCATGGCTTCCAGTCAGAAAAGCTGCACAGGGAATGACCCGGTTCTTACCCTTTATTATGGACTCAACCATTGCTGTGATGGAAATTCCAGGTGCATAGTATGCACTTCCGGACTTCAGGAAGTTTACTATCTCCCCGCCGCCGAATCTTGTTCTCTTTATGATCTCATCTATTTTTTCCTTTGACATTAGGTTGCTAATGGGAATCCCTGCCACGCTGGAATACCTGACAAATGGAACCATGTCATCACCGTGTCCGCCTATGACAAATGCGTTAACATCCTCAACCGACACCTTGAGTTCCTGGGCAATGAAAGTCCTGAACCTTGCGCTGTCCAGTGAACCTCCAAGGCCTATGATTCTAGACGGAGCTATTCCGGTAATTTTCTGCAGGGCGTAGGCTATTATGTCAGCCGGATTTGTAACAACAACGAGTTTGGCATCCGGGGCGTATTTCTTTATGTTTTTCCCGACATCAGTCATGATCTCGACGTTCTTCTGGAGAAGGTCATCCCTGCTCATTCCCGGCTTTCTTGCCAGACCGGCCGTTATAACTATAACGTCGGAACCTTCGAGATTTTTGTAGTTCTCCTTGTTAACGGTCGTAAAGCCAACCACGTTGCTATCTGACTTCCAGTGTGGTCCGCCCTCAAGTATGTCCAGTGCCTTTCCCTCTGGAATGCCGTCGACGACATCAAACAGATATACGTCTCCCATTTCCTTGAGCGCCAGTATCTGCGCCACTGTCGCACCAACGTTTCCAGCCCCTATAACTGAAATCTTAGGTCTCGTCATGCGTAGGTATCGCTGGAACGGATAAAAAATGTTTGGAGATGCCCAGTCTTAAACTCACTGAAACAATATTATATGGTTGTGGTGGAATACATTATCAGGATTATATAGCCATATGCACCGGTAACAATGGCACTCAGGAGCAACAGCAACTTAATTTTTGTCTCTGAATTCATTATGGAATAATGTTGAAAATTATTTAAAAATTTGTTCCCAAATTAACTGCCGGTCACATAGCAGTTCATTGCTTTGATAAAAGGGTATATATTCAACCAATAAATTACGTTCAGGTTTGAATAAGGATCGGAGTAAACAAAATCCTTATACACGATAAGAATGATAGATAAAAGGTGAAGAAATGGCACAGCA
>JAJZOM010000008.1 GCA_021811505.1 Thermoplasmata archaeon
CAACCAGGGATGAAATGTATGGTTCAAGAATGATATTCCAGTCCAGCTTTATGTTGTTGAGCTCCATGAGGAGATATTTTATTTATCGTATATAAACTCAAACTTTTGAATATTTTACGGGCAAATGGTTAGCGGCATCCTTAATTAGGGTCGCGGTCATTCTTTAAATACCTGATATTATGAACGACGAGGAAAGGACTGCCAATTTCAATAGGTTGGCGATAAAATATTCACAGAAGTACAGGGGTAAGATAAACACCATGCCTAAGGTTCCGATTAATAAGCTTGGGGACTTTTCCATATGGTACACGCCTGGCGTAGCTGCCGTTTCAGAAAAGATAAAGGAAGACCACGATCTGTCTTTTGAACTCACTGGCAGATGGAACAGCGTGGCAATCGTTACCGATGGGACAAGGGTGCTTGGACTTGGTAACATAGGCCCTGAAGCTGCAATGCCTGTGATGGAGGGGAAGGCACTCATATTCAACTATCTTGGAGGCATAAATGCAATTCCTTTGCCAGTAAAGACAGATTCAAGAGAATATTTCAATTCAGTTGTCAGATCGCTGGAACCGTCTTTTGGTGCGATTAACCTTGAAGATATAGAGTCCCCGAAATGTTTCTTCATACTTGATGAACTTCAGAAATCCATGAACATACCGGTCTGGCATGATGATCAGCTTGGAACCGCATCGATAACGCTTGCTGGCCTTATCAACGCCCTGAGGATTGTGGGCAAAAAGAAGGAGGACGTCAGGATTGCCCTGATAGGTTCCGGCGCCGCCAACCTTGCCACTGCATACCTGCTTAAGGCGGCCGGCTTCAATACGGGAAACCTGATCATTGCCGATCATCTTGGTGTGCTTGAGCCAGAGAGGGAAGACATGGATAAGCTCATGATTAACAATCCATGGAAATACAAGTTTGCAATGGAATCCAACCGCGACAGGATCAAGGGAGGTATTGAGAACTCAATAAAGGGTGCGGATGTGATTATCTCCGCAGCAAAGTCGCAGCCGGGTTTCATCAGGAAGGAGTGGATAAAAACCATGAATTCAGATCCAATTGTCTTTGCACTTGCCAATCCGTCGCCCGAGATATGGCCTGGTGATGCAAAGGCAGCTGGTGCCAGAATTGTTGCTACCGGGAGAAGTGATTTCCCGAACCAGATCAATAACAGCCTTGTTTTCCCATCACTGTTCAGGGGCGTTCTTGATGCGAGGGCGAAGGGCGTCAACTTTGATGTCATGGTTACTGCTTCCGAGGAGATAGCAAACTTTGTTGAGAATCCGGTTGAGGAAATGATAATTCCAAGAATGGATCAGTATGATCTGTATCCAAGAGTTGCGGCGGCAGTTGCATACAAGACATCGCAGCTTGGCCTTGCGAGGAGAAACAATTCCAAGGAATGGTTCTACAATAATGCGAAGGAGATAATAGATTTCAACAGGAAAATATATGGAGAAATTTTGGGTAATGGTTTGATAGAGAGGATGGATGAGTAAGATGGTGAACAGGAAAATTTTGATAAGGGAAGCCGAAGCGGGAGATGCGGAAGATATTGCAAAAATGATGGCCAGACTGAAGAAGCTCAATGAAGAATTCGAAACCCAGTTCAAGGTTGTCGACGATCTTGATAAAAAAGCGCTGGATTACACAAACAAGGTGATAAAAAGTGAAAAGAGCATAATAACAGTCGCAGAAATCAATGGAAAAGTCGGCGGATTCATCAAAGCCGATATAGTCGACAGGATATTCTATCAGCCCAAGTCTGAATTGAGAATAACTGATTTCTACATAATGCCTGAGTTCAGGAGGAACGGCCTTGGGAAGAAAATATTGACAGATCTCACAGACAGGGCCTCCAAAAACGGTATAAAGATGATCACCGCAGAATTTCCTGCGCTCAACCTGATTGGTCTGAACTTCTACAAGAAATCTGGATTCAGAGGGATACTGAACGTATACGGGAAGGAAATAAGCTGAGGCTTATTTATTCTCCCAGTATCTGCTTCGCCGCCTTAACGGGCACAACGCATATCAGCTTCATGTCCTCACTGGCATGAATCCTGTGAAATACGTTGGGAGGAATGAAAACGAAATCTCCGGAATTGAGGTCATGCTCCTCCTTTCCGATTGTCGCTTTACCCTTTCCTGAGATTATGTACATTTCATGCTCGTAATCGTGACTGTGTGCAGGTGTTTCTTTATCCCTGTTCACAGTAATAAGCCTCATTGAGAAATTTTCTGCTCCTTCCCTGTGGGTTATGGCCCATCTGATTCTGGCGCCTCCTTCCATTGGCAACTCTTTGACATCTCTGTATGACTTCACAAAACCGCTGACCACTTTTTCCATGCTTTCCCATGACTATCGTTTAATTAACAGTTATCATGGATCTGACATACTCCCACAGTAAGGTTCCGTTTGTTGCAAATTGATGGACTTGCGATATTAACAAATATCGTTCCGGAACACCTACTCCAATATCGATCCGCCGCCGTAATGCAGCATGTAGATTGTCACCCTGTCCTTCAGAATCCTTTCGAACCCATGGAACATCACTATTGTACCTGTTATGAGATTCTCGTACTCCAGTTCTCCTCTCTGAAGACGATCCGGACCCCTTGCTGGCAGTTCCGCGCTTGGATGCATGAGCGCTTCACGAAGAAACCCGAAAACATGGTCCCTGTCTGCGTCCAATTTCATCAGTCCTCCGGAATATGCCATGGACCAAATGGGTTTGTTCTTCAGGAAAACTGTTTCCATTCCAATGAAATGCCTGGATCCGAAGTAGATATCCCTGTAGAGTAAATCACCTTTGGAGAACTCCATCTGCACAGAATCTGGAAATATTGGATCAGTAATCCCGTTGCCAGAAGCATAGGTGTGCTGCTTCGACTCCATAAGGAACATTTGGAAACTTTCAGGTAGCGTCATTTATTTCAAGCCTCTGTCATCGGTCGGAACGGTCCGGCGCTCTAAGATTATGATCTCTCCAGATATAACATATAGTTTCCTACACTGTATGGCTTCAGATCCACAATCTGCTTTACGCTGAACCCTTTTATTCCAGAAATTGACTTTTTCAGTATCTCTGGATCACTTCCCCTGGAGGTAATTGATCTTATCTTCATCACAAGAAGTGCTTCCTTGATTTCATGAAAATATTCAACTGTACTGTTGAAAATCTGTATCTGGTTTCTCTGGGAAATATCCTGATAGAGGGTGCCTGCTTTCTCGACAAAAAATGAGTATTTTTCGATGAGATTTGCATCCTCAAGTATGGGATAGATATTCTTCCTTCTTTCCGCAAGCCTCATCAGTTTCAGGAATGGATCGTATGAAAGTTCGATGGCGTAAATTCTACCATTCACAATAATGTCAGAAAGATGGCTGACTGTGGTTCCTGATGATGCTCCCAGATAGAGAAGATTGGTATCAGAATTGAACGGAAAATGCCATAGACCGTTCTTCAGTGCTGCAGATATCTTGCTCCTCTTAGGCTCCCATTCCCTGTAAAATTTTCCATCAATCTTCAGAACGTCCTCGCCGTAAACGCTGTTGCTGTCTTCTGAAACAGTGTAAAGACGACCATTCCTTATGG
>JAJZOM010000140.1 GCA_021811505.1 Thermoplasmata archaeon
GTCGTATACTCGAGCCAACAGGATATTAACTTCAATATTTCTGTGAATAACATTGGTCAATCTACAATTGTTCCGGCTTTTGAAATAACCCCAACAGTTTCCTTCATTCTTTCCGGCGCAAGCCGATCTATTGCTCCAGGAAAGATGATCACCTACACCCTGGAGGCGAATCTCTCAAACCAGTTATCGCTTGGGTTCAACCATTTCTATACCACAGTATATTCCGGAAGCTATAGCCAGACTCTGGAGATATTGGTACTGGATGTAAATCTTAGCAATTCCGTGGCTTTTAACAACAACAATCCGTATAACATACCTGTGAAGGAAAACGAGACGTTTAACCTCACTTTGAAGGTATCCGCCCCTGAGAACGTGTCGATACTGTCCATGGGCGGGCCAAACCTGACATTCTCATATTTTGTTGAGAGCCACCCGATCACTTTGAACAAGAGTATCGAATATCTTTTCCCACAAATACTGGTTACACCCAGTAATCCGCTTAAGCTAAGTCTAAGGGCGGATTCTATACCTTCATACTGGTATATCGTTGCATATGACGGCAACTACAATGCAACTTATGCGAAAATCAATGTAACGAGGTGACAACAATAAAAGTGGGTTTTATGGTCAATCCAGTGGCTGGCTGTGGGCAGTTGCTAAACCTCAGAGGTTCAGATTCCCTTCCATTTTCCAAGTGTCCAAGATCAGTATCAGCAGAACTTGCAAGAGCTTTCCTCGAAAAGCTTGAGCCTTATGATATCATGTTCTTAACTGCATCAGATGCTATGGGTGAGGATGTCTTCAAGTCGCTTGGAATGAACAACTATGAAGTCATATACAGATACCAGTCAGATCCAACGGCTGAGGACACTGTCGGCTACATCAGGAAACTTATTGATGCTGATGTCTCCGTTTTAATTTTTTTTGGGGGAGACGGTACAGCCCGGGACATTGTCGATGCGAATTTCTCATCTCCGGTAATAGCTGTTCCTGCAGGCACCAAGATGTTCAGTTCAATATTCGCCATCAGCGTGAAGAGGGCGGTACAGATTTTCCAGGATATACTTTCCGGAAGAATTACCGGGTCACACCCGGCAGATGTAATTGATCTGGACGAAAATGCCTATTCTGAGGGTAGAATAGATGTAAGGCTGTACGGAGAACTTCGCGTACCTTCAAGTGACCTCATAGTATCCGAGTCCAAGGCGGAATATACGGACAATCCGATTGAAGGCATTGCAGGCTACATTGTTGACAATTTGGTCAATGATATCAACTACCTCGTCGGCCCAGGTTCCACATGCAAAAGCGCACTCAATTTGCTGGGAATTGAAGGAAGTCTGCTGGGTTTTGATCTATTACGTAACGGAATACTGATAAAGAAAGACCTGTCTGAACAGGAGATATATGAATTATCTATGCCAGTAAAAATTATTATTTCGCCGATCGGGGGCCAGGGATTTCTGATAGGGAGGGGCAATAAGCAGTTATCTTCAAGGGTAATGGATCGCGTAGGTTTTGAGAACTTGATAGTGGTAGCAGGCGAAGATAAAATCCGCGATCTTTCCGGTTTATATGTGGATCTACCGGGACTGTCATCGCAGATACCGGCATTTGTCAAAATTCTTTTTGGATATGGGCGTTTTAAAATGTTTCCAGTCTTTGACTAAAAGACGGTTAATCGGTCATTTTTACGTCAGTTTTTAAAACAGTCGGGAAAACGTATAACTACTTACCTTGTATCATGTGCCATTGAAAAGAAAAGACCAACACAACAGGGCATTTTCTGATCTTACACGAATGGTCAAGAGGGCTCCTCACTGGTCAAATTTTATATTCTTTGTAGCCGTGATATTATCAGTTGATTATTACCTGCTGAGGGAAATTTACCTGATATTGGCCGGAATACTCGGTTCATTCCTTCTGGTAATTGCACTGGACATCCTGTTTGTGAGATTGACCCGGATATATTTCCCAGTCAGGCGGATACTCTACCTGAATTTCATGTCATTCTGGTTTTCATCAATGTTTTTCTGGATAATTTTTATCATCAAGTTATTCCCGGATACTGAAACATTGTTAATGATTTCTATCTCATCTGCTACACTGCTGAGGGTACTAATCTTTTACACATATTATTCCGATCGCCCCTCCAGGTTTTTCATGCCTGCTCTTAATTACACATATGCAGCAATAATTTCGCTTTCTATTATTTATAGAGATGTTATGGTCATTATCCCCTTTATCTTATCCTCTGCAATTTATGTTGCTGGGGGCATAGCCTTTGTCAAGAGTTCAACAAGAGAGTTCTCCAAGGAATACGGGGAAAACGCAACCAAGATAATCCAGATGTTTCTGAATTATAACCACGTTACGGACTACGATGATGTAGGCAATAAATTCTTCAGTAAAATTTACGCACACTCAAGGAGGATTCCTGTTAAGGTGATCGATGTTCTGAGAATCGATAATTCGAGAATGGTTTCAATGGTTTTTCCATATATCCACCCCGGACCGTTTGGAACTCTGGGTTCAAGTGATCTTCCTCTACGGTTACAGCACAGACTTGCCGACCTTGGTACAGATCTTATGGTGTTCCACACAACAACGACAAACAGCAATAATTGCTCAGGTGATTCAGACCTTGACGAGATAGCTAAAGGTATCAGGGAGTGTCTTGAAGGAATGCAATATACTGACACTATGTCGCGTTTCAAGAAAATAAACGTGGGAAGATACTCCATAGGGATGCAGAAATTTGGACGATATGGGTTCGGTGCCATTATACCGGAAAGAGAACCATTTGACGATGTTAAGCTAAAGGAAGGATTAAGGATCATACACCATGTTGAGAGAACTGCATTGAAAGAGTTCGCCGCAGTGGACGCTCAGAATTTCTTTGTAGAAAAAGCACCAGAACTGGATAACTGTGAAGGAATGGAAAAAGCATTCTCCCGTGAACTCAACCGCCTGGAGTCAAAATTTCCTGCGAAAATGGGATACTACCGGATATATGAGCCAATGCCCGGACTGGGAGCAATGGGCATACAAGCGATAGTTACGGAAACTGGCGACAAATTTCAAGCTGTAGTTCTCACTGATTCAAATAACGTCACTCGCGAAGTGGTCGATCTATCAAGGGAAGCAGTGTCCTCTGACGTGAACAGTCTGGAGATATACACCACAGATAATCATTATGTGAATGCCAGCAATCTTGATATAAACCCACTGGGCAGGAATGCTGATCCGGGGATCATATCGGACCTGATTAAGAGAACGGTAATAATGGCCAAGAATGATATCACTCAAGTGCGAATTGGTATGAAAACAGCATTCGTGAAGGTGAAGATGGGTGAAGAGAATACATACGAACGTCTCATAGATTCGGCATTCAACTCTCTAAGGATGGCTAAATACACGATAATCTTGACGATTCCTTCAAGCATTGCCGCATCGATCGCAGTCTTTCGTTTCATCATACCGATTATCTAGTGTTTTATAAGATGTGTAAAATGAAAATAGGACAAATGCGGAATGTCAGCACATGTCTGACATTCTATGTAGGTAAATATGTTCTGCACTGTGTAGATATTGGCTC
>JAJZOM010000106.1 GCA_021811505.1 Thermoplasmata archaeon
TCAGGTTTGCAATAATGCCTGTTGTGTTGTTGTATGAATACGCATAGAACGAAGTATTATTGTAATCTCCTCTTAGGACAATTGCAGAATTGGCAGGCACGAAACTCACAAGTGGTGGGGATGCATTATTAAAATCTGAATAGATATAATATCCGGTCGGTATCACCAGGGCCGCTGTAACAACTGCTATCACTATTCCCTTTATCAGCGGTAACATTATTATCGATTTTCACCAGCTTAATAAACATATCCAGAGAAAAAAAGGCCATGTTATAGGGTAAAAATTAAATGAAAAAAATGAAAAATTTGGCACCTGTAAAGTGCTTCTCAAAATCAGCCTATCTGGTTATACCCGGCAGTGTTGCTTCCGTAGTACGTAAGACTCCAGGTTGGTGGTGCGTCAAGCACGAACGGGAGCATGTAAGAGTTGTTCAGGGGAGTCAGGTCTGCGAGTGAATTTCCGTATCCCATGTTGTACAATGACCCGTTGAAATAGTAGTCCGATATGGGGTAGGCTGACGAAGGCTGGAATTCCAGTTGTGTGTATGTGCCGTAGAATTCCGTGCCGTTGTATGCTATGGTTGCATTCCAGTATCTGTCGCCGGAAGCTGTGGAAACACTCTGATCGATGATCTGGAAGAGCATTGTTTTATTCGCAGGCTGGTCAATTATGTTCAGCGTCAGTATTGACCCGTTCGGCGTCTTGAAACCGGGCTGAACGGCAGGATTCATTGAATTAAGGAAGTAGTGTGCAAAGCAATTCACACCGGGAACGTACCAGGGAGAGATTGTTCCGTTGGGATTGAGGTCGATTCCAAGCTGGAAGAAACCGACGCAGCTAGAAGTTGTGGTACCATAGTAGTTCATGGCGTTTATCTGGTAGCTTAATATTCCCACCTCAGGCACATTCCAGTTATTTATCACCATATTGGCGTGCAGTACCGTAAATGGGCTGAGCAGGTTTACAAGGAGGCCCGAACCCTGGCCGTATCCTTCCATGGGGTTGTAGCCAGGTATGTAAATGGGGATTTCATAACTGCTGAACACTATGTTTGTAATTTCTGCAGATCCCGAGACCGATCCAATCATAAGGCCAATGTACTGGTAAGCGTGGGGAACAGAGACATTGGCAAATATCTTGGAAGAACCATCCACAAAGAGTTGCATTGACCAGGACACGGTCTTGGAGTGTGTGGATGTGGTGTTCATCACGTTCGCTGTTATATATGCCCAACCGTTGCTGTAAACTCCCCCGGACGGTATAGTGCCGTATTGTTGCAGACTCTCGGGATTCGCACCAGCATAAACTGTATTTCCGGAAATTTCGACAGCTGCAACTGATTTCCCGTTTCCATTTATGATCGAGAAAACAGGTGTTCCGCTCTGTGAATTCGCTGCGAACTGAAACGACACAAACTGGTCTCCGGGCGTAACGTTCTCAGTAGAAATCAGGTACGCTCCCTGCTTCATATTCAGATATGGTTCACCGAAATATCCGCCGTTTACTGCAATTCTCGGCGATTTTCCAGATATCAGGTTCCAACCATATGAGTTATAGTTCCCTCCAGACGTGAACTCAGAAACATATGCAAACGAGCCTGTAGTGGAAGCTCTTGGCGCCTGGAGTTCCTCTAACATAGGCATTGCCGAAGAAACATGCCCGATTCCAATTGGAAGTAGGGACATAGCCATCGCTGCTGTCACAAATAGTACAATTAATGAGACTTTGATTCTCATGTTAGCATTTACCCATTTCGATTTAAAATTGTTCCGCTTCATCAAAAAATTATTCATGGCTCACAAAGATTAATAAATATTCAGTGATACTGAGTGTCATGCCTCTGAATGGAAGTGATTCACTTTATCAGGAAAATCAATGGTGAAAATGAGCTGGGGGATCTAAGAACCCTGCTTTTGCAGAATTCATCTGAAATCGTCAGTCTTTTCAAGCAGAGAGCTGAACTGGCAAAGAGAATCGGTATAATAAAACGGGAACTGGGCCTTCCGTCCAGAATCAGGGAAAGGGAAACAGAGGTGATGAAAGAGTTCGATGATAGTGATTATTTCGGGCGTTCCATTCTCCTGTCGTTGTTTGAATTCACCATCGCAAACGAGGAAGCCATCGATATCGTATCCACATCGGGAAATAACGGGGAACCTGTAAAGGTCCGTGGTGCACAGGACTCAATCCAGTTCATTGCCGGACTCCTGATCTCCCGCCCAGGAATCGAAGTATACTCGACTGTGGAATTACCGGAACACCTTAAGAAGGGTATACAGGCATACGGTTCGCACATAGTCCATGGTGACATTGATCAGCCAGACTTAAGGGTGTGTCTCTGGAAAAAAGACAACAGTTGTGATATTGCTATTTCAAGGGATGGGGAACTGAGCATCTTCACGTTACCCGGAAGCATTCCCGGAGTTACAAAGGTAAAGATTGATTCGTGATGAAGATAGCAGTATTCGGGTCAAAGGGCAAATTCGGGGAAACCGCAGCAAAACTTTTTTCTTCCAACGGTCACGAAGTTTCTGGATTCGATATTAGTGACGGCGAATTCAAAATTCCAGGGGGCTTTGACATTTACTTTCTGGCTATTCCACTGGCATCGGTCATTAAAATGATCAAAACCCTGAAGGATGGTGTGATCATAGAGATTGGTTCAATAAAGAAACCTCTGAAGGGATTTTCTGGAAAATTAGTTAGCATTCATCCTATGTTCGGACCAAAGAGCATAAATGACCCTGCATTCAGGAATATCATATACATTGATGATCTGAGCTTAAAAGACGGAGACAAGATTATTCAGGCACTTTTTCCCGGTTTCAGAATGATACACATGACCACAGATCAGCACGACAGTGCTATGGGTGATTTACTGGTCAAGCCTTATATCTTTTCACTCCTTGCCAACGGCGTAATGACGGGCGAATATGATTTTGGCGGCTTTTCATATAACAGCATGAAGAAATTCAAGGATTTGGTGAACTCGGAAAGCAGGCAGGTGGTCATGGATACCATCCTGTTGAACCCTGAAAGCCCGGAGATCATCAGGAAAATCAGAGAATATCTGGATAATCTGGAGAACCAGATGCGAGAAGCAATTATCAAACAATAGCACTCCGTTCGTTTTGTAAATGCAGGTACGTAAATGAACTGAAAAACTGAATGTATATGCTGTGAGGAAAAAATCAATATCTTCTCACACGGAACAAGAACGGGAAGTAGCATGACACTCCCAAAGCTGATGTCAATGCGGTAAAGCCAAGACTGGAGATATTTAGCCCGAGTCAATGGATATCGTTCCACCCGCAATATTGCCTCTTTCCAGTAGGTCTCGTTGCACTTCTTCAATAGGAATTCGACACGAAACCAAAAGAGAGGCTCATTTGGAACATATAATTTTTACCGTGTTAATGGAAATGTTTCATGAGTAGCCCCGTAGCTGATTCAAGTTTTCAAAGAAAATTTCTCTATTTTTGGTTCAGTAAAGGTTTTATAAGGTCATCGATTTAATTGTTTATGTATCGTCATACCAGGAGACTTATTGTTAGTGCAGTAATGACCTCG
>JAJZOM010000035.1 GCA_021811505.1 Thermoplasmata archaeon
GCCAACACGATCTCCATGGGGGACACGGTGCGGAATAAGTATGGGATTGCAGTGCTTGTTACCCTGGGACCATATCCACTGGACTACTTCAGGTTCATGAAAGCAGGGTATGATCCGGTTTCTGAAATGAAAAAGGGAATGGACCTTGCCATAAAGCTTGCAAAGGAAGGACGTTGCAACGCCCTTGGTGAAGTGGGCCGGCCGCATTTCCCTGTAGAGGACTCCGTTATGTCAGATTCCAATGAGATACTTGAATACGGTATGGAACTCTGCAGAGATGCGTCAATTCCCATAATGCTCCACACGGAGGACCTGTCAGAAGATTCGTACTCAAAGCTTGTGGAAATGGCGAGAAAATCTGGATTGCGCCCAGAAATGGTGGTGAAACATCATGCGCTTCCGCAGGATCTTGCCATAGACGTTCCTGTGAGGAAATCAATTCTTGCTTCAAAATCAAATGTCAGGAAGGCTCTTGCCATTTCAAATGATTTTCTTCTGGAAACTGACTATGTGGATGATCCGGAATCATGGAAGGTCATCCCCCCTGACAGTGTTCCAAGGAGAATTTCCATGATACTACAGGAATTTGAAGACTGGGAATCTTTTGCCAGCAGATGCTGTATGGAACTTCCCACGGAAATTTACGGAAGGGAAAGTTTCAAGGCGATATTATAGCATTCAATCTGCCAGAAAGGTTGGAGGATGCAGGGCTCATTTTTGGGAAACTCTGAGGACTCCGGAAGCTGAATCACTGGCACGTGGAACAGGTATCTCGTATGGGGTCCTCAGATACCCTGCAGTGCATTAAGACTGATCACATGAAAAACTGCGCCAACAGATGCGTTCCGTTTCAAATGCCGTGCATCTCAGCATCATTGTGCTTTTCCCCATCATTGTCAGTCCTGAAGTCCCCTCAAAAAATACTTAATATAGGGATCAGCTATTAATTCCGATGACCTTCAACCCCCAACAGATTGACAGAATAACCGATGAATTACGCTCCTTTCTGAGGGTTGAAGTTAGATCCAGGAAGCCAAAGAAACTTGATCCGGCCTTTTACAGGAATATTAATTCGGCCCTTGAAACACTGAAGGATGAAGCCCAGACATACCTGAAAAGCCAGGATATCGACAATTACATAATGATCAAGGAGCGCATAAGTGATATAGAGCGTGATTTCAGGGCATTTTTCCAGAAGAGATTTGAGAAAATTTCCACGCTCTCCCTGTATGACCTGGATGGCGAGACCCTGGGTGCTCTGACACCTGAAGAAAAGGATTTCATCACAAGGCTGCATAATCTTATGTATGATGAATTCAACGTTCTCCTGAACAAGGTGAGTCCGGCCGAAGAGGTGAGGGAGGAAACTGAGGAGATTGTGGAGTCCATTACCGAACCTGAAGCAGCGCCTGAGGCAAAAGTTCCACCGGAAGAAATTCAGCCAGAGGTCATCGCGACTCACTCCCAGTTTGTTGTTGTGAGAATTCTAGGAGATCAGCCACCAATTGCGCAGCCCGAAAGAGATTATTTTCTTCATGATAATGACATAATTTATATCCCCGATAAGTTCGCAGAACTACTGATCAAAAGAAAGGCTGCCCAGCTTGTGAACCTGAAATAGTTAAAATCCTCGGAAAAAAATTATTATAAAAAAGAAAAGGGCGAGGCATTGATCCTGCCTCTAATTTTATTTCTTCCTTACCGCCAGGACAATACCTGCTATCACTGCCACAACTACAACAGCTATTATTGCAAGATCAAGAGCACTTAGCGGAAGCGGGGAAGGTCCTGAACTGCTTGATATGATGGAATCGGTTATTGTAATCGTATGGTTAGAGAAGTGCGGTACATGAATGACAACCAGGTATCCCCCGTTGACCTGTTCGTATCCATAGTAAGCCGACGTGCTGCTTGTTGCGTTGATTGCTGTGCCGATGGATGAGGAAAGGTTTGCCAGGTGTCCGTCAAAGTACACATATACCTTACCTGAGTTCATGTAGCTCTGGTTAATGAAGAAAACAAGGTTCGTGCCGGCGTGCTCAGATGACCCTACTGCGATCTGGATTTTCCCGTTTGCAATTGAGTTTATCTTCATGGACACTGAATTGTTCAGCATCATTGTGTAGTTCACTGCTGTGTTGTTAAGCGAATCTATTGCCACCTGTGCTGCGACCCTGCCCTTTTCCATTGCATATTCCACATGGGAGAAGACTCCCGCTGGAACCCTGTTAAGTCCTGGAGGGGCAAGGAAATGCACCATTGCCACTTCAGATGTCTTTATTGTGATTATGTTGTCGGTTGCGTTGAATGTAACATTTCCACCTGATATGCCAAGCATTCCCCTGAAAGTTGAGTTGTGTATGTAGTAAAGGTAAGTCCCGCGCTGGAACTGCTGTTCGAGTTCAAGCTGTGCTCCATCCTGTGTGCTCAGGTTCTGTGTGACAGATGTTGCGTTCATATGGACCTGGGGGCTTGCAACTCCTCCAATCCTGCTCAGGTTAGTTATTGTGAGGCTGCTAGATATGTTGAGCTTCATTGTGCCGTTGTTCAGTATCATGTCCAGCTGGAGTGCCGGGTTGTCGTGCACTGTGTATATGTAAGAGCTATTGGCATAGAAGAACAGGCTTCCATAGGTCATTGGGATTCCTGTCCTGAATGCAGGGAACATGGATGCGTTTCCAATGGAGCCGTTACCTGCTGATACTATGCTGTTGAATATCAGGGTATGGTATGAGCCGTTCGATGAATAGTTGCTTATGACTCCAGTCTTATTGTTGAAATTGAAGTTCACGAATTTGCCGGTGACGTTACCGGTTGAAGTGTTGTAGGTGAATCTGTTCCCGTAATCGTGCTCGTGCATGTACTTCTCCATGATATCCTTTAAGTTGCCCGATGCTACAAAGCTAGAAATCAGGATACCAGAAGTGCTGGATACGCTGATGGAATTGTTAGATGATGTGAGCGTCTGGGTTGCTCCATTGCTTATGAAATAGCCGCTGAAATTCTGGTTTGTCAGTTCATAAAGAGCGAACGAAGAAGAGAATGACATGCCGTTCTGCATTGAGAACATTCCAGAGAAACTGTCGGAGTTCTTCATATCAAAAGTTCCTGATATCTTCGTCACCGTGCCATTGAAGGTGAAAACCTGCTTTGTCTGGCCGCTTAAAGATAAAGGTGCAGTCATCATGATGAGGGAGTTGGAATCCTGTCCAGAGATCAAGGTCATGTTTTTTATACTGAATGGAGCCTGGTTGTCCTGAAGATTAGTGTACCCGCTCAGTGATGAAAGGTTGTTTCCACTGGCTGTTACTTCCGTTGCAAGGATTACATTTCCCACGGAATCGCTTCCGGAATAGCTTACGTTTGTGATGGTTCCGTTGCCGTAGTAATCAAATGAATAATTCCCGATGCTTTTGACAGCGGGAGCAGAAGGCGAAGTAGCATAGGCGCCAGCCAAGGCCACCGCGCTTCCGGACATTATGACCACCATGGCAAGGACCATGATCATCTTACTGTTCATGCTCCATTGATGACAAGATGTAAATATAAACTTATAGGTACAACTCA